>JAGUZZ010000032.1:0-11412 GCA_020060525.1 bacterium
CCCGGGCTGCTCGATCGAATACGCGATATCGAACGCGATGCTCGTCTGGCGGACCGGATATCCGACGGCCATGCCGGACGGCTATCCCGCATTCGAGTGCGGCGCGGCCATGGGAGAGCTGTTCGAGGTGTGCTGCGTTCTGGCCAAGATACACTGCGTGCCCATCGCGACGGAATCGAGCACCTGGGGGGCCATAAAGGGCTTTTACCGGTAGGTCCGGGAGAGCCGATTGTCCAGGGGGGCCGCCCGCTCGGCGGCTCCCTTTTGGATTGACAACGGCGTGCGTTTGGGGATATAATTGCGTCGGTCAAATCTCAACCAGAATCGGAAAAGCTATCGGTCGGCGGCAGCGGCGTCTGCAATCGGGTTTGGACCGCCGGAGGGGGGATGCTTTTCAGAGTCTTTTGTTAATCAATCAGTTACATAGTCCATGTTTATGAGTCCAAGAGGGGAGGACGAAATGAAGCTTTTGAGAATGTTTCTCGTCGTGGCGCTCGCGATGCTTGTTTCCTCCGTCGTCGCCGCCCAATGCGCGCATCAGCCCGTTCCGGGATCCTACAAGACGCTCGACGGGACGATGATCGGCGGCCGCGCCTCCGAGGCGTTCTGCTCGGGCGCCGGCCCCGGCGTGCCCGGCAACACGCAAAACGCGGAGTCGTGGAACGGCGCCGCGCTCGGCACCCAGTGGAAGATCTGGGGCATGGCGATCGACGCGGCGGGCGCGGTCGAAACCGCGCGCTCCATCAACTCGAGCGGCACCGGCTGGATAGACTACGTCACCAACTATGCGGGCGGATTCTTCTGGCTGAGCGGCTCGCACACGTGGGGCGACGGGCTCGGGGATTTCAGCGGGACGATCACCTACTACAATGTCGGAACCAAGGTGAGCTACTTCATGGGGATGATCGTCGGCGTCACGTCGAATATCACGCTTCGGGGCCAGTTCGCCGACTGTCCGTACTGCTTCATCGATTACAGCCTCGCGAACTCGATGCTCATCTGGAAGACGGGGGACGGGGCTCCGATGCCCGCGAACTACCCGCCCTTCCTCTGCGGCGCGAACGGCGGCGAGCTCCATGACATCTGTTGCGTCACGCTCAACATCGTCTGCGATCCCACGGCGACCGAGACGAGCACGTGGGGAGCGATCAAGGATCTCTATCGTTAGATATAGCGGCCAAGGTGCTTATCTCGCGGGGCCGGCCTTCGGGGCCGGCCCCTTTTTTATCGACGGCGCGCGCAATCCGGCTCTCTTGGGGGCCGGTCTTCGCGGCCGGCCCCTTTATTGCGGCGGGCCTTTATAGCTGGATCGCTTTTGCCCGTTGACCTTCGCCGGCGCTCTGGAATATACTGATGGAACATCATCATCCGACTGGGGAAGTCCGCCGGGGAATGAGCGAAAAGCTTCGCATACTCATCGTCGACGACGACACGACGTTTCTCGAGGACATATCGTTCATGCTGCGGGACCGGTACGAGCTCGGCTTCGCGAAGTCGGGCGCCGAGGCGCTCGCCGCCTTCCGGAGCGTTTCGTGGGACGCCGTGCTGCTCGACATCGATCTCGGCAGAGGGATCGACGGCTTCGGCGTGCTCGACGCGATGCACGCCGAGGAGCCCGATCTGCCCGTGTTCATGGTGACGAGAGACACGTCGTCGGCCTCCGCCGCGACGGCCTTCAAAAAGGGAGCGGTCGATTACATCGACAAGAGGCCCGATCTCGCCGATCTCGAGCGCAAGATCACGAGGGCGCTCAGGGAGCGGATCCTCGAGCGTATCGCCCGGGAGCTTTCGGCCGGGGCCGGGCGGGCTCAGGGAGGGATGATAGGAAAGAGCGGCCCCATGGTGGCTCTCCGTCGCGCGATCGTCGCCGCGGCGAGGTCGAAGGGTCCGGTGTTCGTCACGGGAGAAACGGGGACCGGCAAGGAGCTCGTCGCGCGGGAGTTTCACCGCCTCGCGGCGCCGGGCAAACCGTTCGTCGCGGTCAACTGCGCGGCGTTCACGAAGGAGCTGATCGGGAGCGAGCTCTTCGGCCACGAGAAGGGGGCCTTCACCGGCGCCGCGGAGAGGCACGTCGGCAAGTTCGAGCTCGTCGCCGACGGCGTTCTCTTTCTCGACGAGATCACGGAGATCGATTCCGGCAGCCAGGCGAAGCTGCTGCGCGCCGTCGATCAGATGGAGTTCGAGCGCATCGGCGGCGGCAGGTCGATCAGGTTCCGGGGACGTCTCATCGCCTCCTCGAACCGCTCCGTTCCGGAGGCGCTCAAGAAGGGCGTTCTCCGGGAGGATCTCTACTATCGTCTGAACGCGTTTCCGGTCGCCGTGCCGCCGCTCCGGGACCGGATGGAGGATATACCGCTGCTCGCCCGCTATTTCGCCCGGCGCACGGCGAGGGATCTGGGAATGCCGACGCCCGAGCTGAGCGCGGAGATGCTCCGAACCCTCTGCGGGCACGACTGGCCGGGAAACGTTCGGGAGCTCGAGCGCGTGGTGGAACGCCTCGTGGGACAGGGCGAGCTCATCATGCCGGACGAGCTTTCCGCGGAGCGGCCCGATGCGTCCTCGACGCAAGATCTGTTGCGCCTGCCCTATCTCGAGGCGCGCGAGACGGTCATGAGAGAGTTCAAACAGCGCTACGTTCGCCCCGTTCTCGCCTCCTGCGGCGGAAACGTCGCCGAGGCGGCGGCGCGCATGGGGCTTTCGGAGTGGGGACTGCGCAAAATTCTCCTGGAGATAGAAAACTCGAAACAACGGCAGTTGCGCCCCTCCGACACCCCCGGAGACGCGAAAGATCGCCTATCCTAGCGACCGCTGCGGCGCGCCGCTTTCCGAGTGCCGCAACCGCAGTTGTCTCCGGCGTCGCGACCATTCGCTCGCCTCGAAACATTTTCCATTCGATATTCCGTTGTCCTCGTTGCAGTTCGCCGTCTGTGCGACGCGGGAAAATCGATTTCCACGGCGGAGGTACGCGTCCTGCAGTGGAAAACGGCATCCGACGGATCTCGCAGCGAACACCGGCGGGGATATCCATCGTTCGAGTATCGTGAGTCACTAGGGGAAGAGATGGATTTCCGTTTTTGCCGGAGGGGATGCAAAGCGGCGGCGGAGCGTAGGGCGATGCCGAAGGAGATACTGATCGTCTAGGACGATGTCGATTTTCTCGACGACCTTCTCGCGGCATGGCATCTTCCTCGTTCCGTCGCCGTTGCGCATTCGGACCGCTCGCTGAAAATATCGTTTGTACTTCTGCTATAACCCTCTATAATCGCTTTGTTTTAATAACCGAAACGCTCGTTTCCCGTCCGCCGGGGCTCTTTGTCCCGGAGAAGCCCGGAGGGAGGTTTTTCGTGCGAAGATTGCCGTTCTTAGCGGCGTGCGCCGCGCTCGGCATGCTGGCGGCGCTTCCTCCTCTCGTCGCTCAGGTAAAAAAAGGAGGCGACGAAGCGCTCGGCATGTACCGGTACGAGGACTTCGAGCGCCCCGTGACCTGCCGGCAGTGCCATGCGGACATCTACGAGCAATGGACGCAGTCGATGATGTCTCAGGCGTACACGCATCACTGGGACGAGATCGAGTACTTCGAGCTCGCCATACCGCACGCCGAGAAGGATCCGAAGGTCGCGGATGTCAAGGCCGGCTGCAACGGCTGTCACGCGCCGGTCTCGTTTCTCGCGGGGGACGTGCCCCCGCCGCGCCCCGAGGCGGGAAGCAGGGCGAACGAAGGCGTCTCGTGCGATCTCTGCCACGTCATCGTCGAGCGGACGGGCGAGCCCTCCGTCAACTACAACTATATCGTCGAGCCGGGCCGCGTGAAGCGCGGGAACCGCGAGGGGGTCAAGAGCCCTTACCACGAGACGGTCTATCTCGATTTCATCCGCGGCGCCGAGTACTGCGGCACCTGCCACAACGAGCAGTCCCCCTACGGCGTCTGGGTCAAGGCGACCCAGCTCGAGTGGAAGGAAGGACCCTACGCCGCCGAAGGGGTTCCCTGCCAGGTATGCCACATGCCGCGGGCGCCGGGGCGAAGCGCCGTGACGGCGAAAGAAGAGCACCCCGACGTCGCCCAACACCTCTTCCACGGCGCGCACGATCCGGGCAAGGTGCGCGGCTCGATCGAGCTCCGCATGCACCCGAGCGACCGCGAGGTCGAGCCGGGGGACCGGATCGTTATTACGGTGCAGGCCTTCAACGGCAAATGCGGGCACAAGGTCCCCTCGGGTTCCGCGGAGGAGCGCCAGCTCTGGCTCCGCGTGACGGCGGTCGACGCGGCCGGGAGGGAGTACCACCTTCCCGTCGATCGTAAGGGCTTCGCTGGAGAATCGGCGACGATTACGAGCAACGAGCTCGCGTATCAGGATATGGGGATGATGATGGATATCCCCGGCTTCGCTGGGCTCCCGCGCGATTCGCTTCCCGAGGGGGACCGCATCTTCTGTCTCCCGTACCTCGATCCGCAGGGGCGCCGCACGATCGCGCAGTGGAACACCGCGTCGCAGGGTCCGGATTACCGCATCGGTCCGCGCGAGACGAAGATCGAGACGTATACGTGGACGGTGCCCGACGGCGCCGCGATCGGCGCGATGGTCGTCCGCGCCGAGATGAGCTACCGCCGCTTGGTGAAATCCGTGGCGGATTTTCTCCGGGTTCCCGCCGACGAGACGGAGATCATACGCGTCAACGACGCCCGGACGACCTTCGAGGTCGTCGATTGATGCGCCGTCCGGGGCGCGCGGCGAGGCCGTCCCGGAAACGAAGGGAGCGACGATGACGAGCATGATGGGACATACGCGATGGACCGCGGCGGCCGCGATCGCCGCGGCGGTCGTGTGTTTCGCCGCGGGCGATTGCGGGGCCATCCCCGCGTTCGCCCGCAAGTACCGCATGTCGTGCACGACGTGCCATGCCCCGGCGCCGCGCCTCAAGCCGTACGGCGAGGATTTCGCGGGCAACGGGTACCGGCTCGAGGGAAAGGAGCCGACGCGGCATACCTTCGAGACCGGCGACAGCCTTCTCACCCTCGTGCGCGAGCTCCCGCTCTCGATCCGGGTGGACGCCTACGCGACCTTCGCCGCGCGGGACGGCCAGGATCAGGCCGACCTCAAGACGCCCTATGGAATCAAGATCATGTCGGGGGGCAACATCGCGACGAACGTCATCTACTACATCTACTTCTACCTGTCCGAACGCGGCGAGGTCGCGGGGGTCGAGGACGCCTTCATCGGCTTCAACGATCTGTTCGGGGCCGATCTCGATCTCGCGATCGGGCAGTTCCAGGTCTCCGATCCGCTCTTCAAGCGGGAGCTGCGGCTCACGATCGAGGACTACGAGATATACCGGACCCGCGTCGGAGCCACGGGAACCAATCTCACGTACGACCGGGGGATACTGGCGAGCTACGCGACCCCGTTCGGAACCGACCTCGTCGCCGAGGTCGTGAACGGAAACGGCATCGGGGCGGCCGGGAATATCTTCGACGACGACGATTGGAAGAACGTCCTCGTGCGGGGATCGCACGGAGTCGGCCCGGTGCGTCTCGGGGCCTTCGGGTACCTCTGCAACGCCCACGAGGCGTCCGGAACCGCGTACGTCGCGAACGAGCACCGGTACTGGGGCGTGGACGGAACGGTGGATGTGGGATCCGCGATCCAGCTCAACTGGCAGTACCTCGAGCGCACGGACGACAATCCGTTCTTCCTCGAGGAGGGGGCCGGTCGAACGAAGACGCGGGGAGGATTCCTCGAGGCGATCTGGGCGGTGCGCGGGGAGCTCGGGCGCTCGTTCGTCACGTTTCTCTACAACTACGTCGAATCCGACGTCCATGAGGTGTACCCCGGGCGGTTCGCCGACACGAACGCGCGAAAAACGTCGCTCGACTACCGGGCCGAGGCGCTCAATTACTCGTATCTTTTGCGCCGGAACTTCCGTATAAGCACCGAGCTTCAGTATCGCGAGATTGACGAAGAGTGGAACGTCGCGGCCGGCTTCACGGCCGCGTTCTGATCGACGCGCCGGTTTTGTCGAATCGAAACGAACGGGACGCCTTTCGAAGGGAGGACCATCCGTGGCGAATATTTTGCAGCCCGCGGAGATCGTCGAGATCGGGATCGAGAAGGAAAAGAAGCGCCGCGATTTCTACGCGATGTGCGCCGAGCGCTTCAAGGGGCGGCGGGAGCTCTACGAGCTCTTCGAGAAGCTCTACGAATGGGAGGTGGAGCATGTCCGCCGCTTCACCGAGATCCGGGACGGCCTCTCGAAGGCGCAGTACACTGAATCCTACGCGGGCGAGACCGAGGCGTACATGAACGCGCTCGTACAGAGCGATCTCTACCTGGATCTCACGGCGGCGAAGTTCGCCGAGGAGGTCAAGACCCCCGTCGACGCGATCGAAAAGGGTATCGGCTTCGAGAAGGACGCGATCCTCTTCTTCAACGGGCTCGTGCCGTTCGTCGACCCGAAAAATCGCGAGATCATACAGACGCTCATCGCGGAGGAGCAGCAGCATATCATCTACCTCTTCAACATGAAAAAGGAGCTGGCCGGCAAGTAGCGTCGCGGGCGGATCGCCGCCGGCGGACTCGGCAGCGCGGGAGGCGCACGACATGAGAGTATTCTGGCAGAGCTTTTTCGCGACGATCCTCGCGATCGTCGTCACGGCGGTCGTCGTCGTCGGGATCGTCGTCTCGAAGAGCGATTCGAAGAAGAAGATCGAGGACCGCTCGTGGCTCGTCGTCGATCTCTACGGCTCGAT
Organism: bacterium; assembly: GCA_020060525.1. Taxonomy (GTDB): domain Bacteria; phylum Krumholzibacteriota; class Krumholzibacteriia; order Krumholzibacteriales; family Krumholzibacteriaceae; genus SSS58A. Next base: position 6,746 of record JAGUZZ010000032.1, read on the forward strand.
CGACGAGTACGATCCGCCGGCCGGCATTCTCGGCGCCGTCGGCGGCGGCGGGGAAACGCTGCAGCGGGTGCTCGGCAACCTCGAGAAGGCCGCCGTCGACAAGCGCGTCGAGGGCGTCGTCGTGAAGATCAGCGGCTCGAACGACGCTGGGCTCGCCATGCTCGAGGAGATGCGCGGGGCAATTCGAAAGGTGCGGGGCGCGGGGAAGAAGGTCCACTGCTGGTCCGACGACATGAATCGCAACGCCTATTACCTCGCCTCCGCGTGCGACTCGATCTGGCTCGCGCCTCCGGCGTACGTCCAGTTCATCGGCATGGGCTCGGGAAGCATGCACGTCAAGGGGACGCTCGAGAAGCTCGGCATCAAGCCGAACCTCCACCAGATCAAGGAGTACAAGGCCGCGGCCGAGATGTTCACGCGCGCCGACATGTCCCCCGAGGCCCGCGAGAACGACGTATGGATCCTCGAAGAGCGCTGGAGCATGTTCGTGAAGGCGCTCGGCGATGACCGCGGCCTCACGGAGGAGAAGATCGTCGAGATCATGAACCTCGCCGTCATGACGGCGGACGAGGCGCGCGAGAACGGCCTCGCGGACGGCGTCATCTACTGGAACGAGCTCGAGCGAAAGCTCGTTCACAAGGCGGGAGAGGATCTTCGCACGGTTTCCCAGTCGACGTACGCGGGCGTGAAGCCGGAGAAGGTCGGGCTCAAGGGGAAGAAGAAGATCGCGGTCATCCACGCGCAAGGAATGATCGGCGGCCGCACGAGCCGGATCGATCCGCTCTTCGGCGTCATGATGGGGCACGAAACGGTCATCGCCGATCTTCGCGCCGACGCGAAGGACAAGGACGTCGCGGCGATCGTGTTCCGCGTCGACAGCCCGGGCGGGGAGGGTCTCGCGAGCGATCTCATCGGGCACGAGGTCGCCGTCGTCTCGGAGACCAAGCCGGTCGTCGCGAGCATGGTCGACGTCGCGGGGTCGGGCGGATACTACATCAGCTATCAGGCGTCGAAGATCGTCGCCGATCCGATGACCATCACGGGCTCGATCGGCTCGATCAGCATGAAGTTCAACATGAAGGGGCTCTACGACAAGATCGGCGTCACGCAGGACGTCGTGACGAAGGGCCCCATGGCGCTCCTCATGTCGGACTACCGCGATTTCACCCCCGAGGAGCGGGCCCGGTTCGAGCAGAATCACTGGGACGGTTTCAATCAGTGGCTCGAGGACGTCGCGAAGCGCCGCGGGATGACGATCGAGGAAGCGACCGCGCTCTCGTACGGCCGTGTCTGGTCGGGGAGACAGGCCAAGGAGAACGGTCTCGTGGACGAGCTCGGCGGGCTCGACCGCTCGATCGAGATCGCGAAGGAGCTCGCGAAGATCCCGGCCGACGAGAAGGTGTCGGTCGTGCACTATCCGAAGAAGAAGGGGCTTCTCGAGATCCTCACCGGCGACGGCGGAGGCATCGCGGCGGCGGCCGCCTACGCGGCGCACCGGTTCGTCAGAGAGGACCTCGCCGGCACGTGGCGCCTGCTGAACGGGAACAATCTGTACATCACGGAGAGCGCGGCGGCGAGGTAGACGACCGCGCCGTCCGCCCGGAGAAAGGATCGCCTTGAATCGTCGAATCGTGCTCGCGGTCGCCGCGGCCCTCGCGGTCGCGCTCCTCGCGGCGGGGGGAATCGCCGCCGGCGTCAAGCGCCCCCTCGGGGCCGAGGACCTGTGGAACATGAAGCGCGTCGGATCGCTCGATCTCTCCCCCGACGGGAAGCTCGCCGCCGTCGTCGTGACGGAGTACGACGTCGAGAAGAACAAGGGGCAGGGCGATATCTGGCTCGTGCCGGCGGACGGCTCGGCCGCGAAGCGCTTCACGACGGGCGAGACCACCGAAAGCTCGCCCGTCTGGAGCCCGTGCGGGGCGCGGCTCGCCTTCGTCGCGAAGCGCGACGGAGAAAAGGCGCAGCTTCACGTCATCTCCCGCGACGGCGGAGAAGCGGTCTCCTATACCGGCATGCCGCTCGGCGTCTCGAACCCGAAATGGATGCCCGGACGGAGCGCCGTTCTCTTCGTCTCGGAGGTGCTCCCCGGATACGAAGGGAAGCTCGACTCCATGAAGGCCGAGCTCGACAGGCGCGCGGAGAGAAAGGTCACGGCCAAGGCGACCGAGGACCGTTTCTACCGCTACTGGGATCACTGGCTCACCGACGGGACGATCCCGCACCTTTTCATGGTCGATCTCGAGACCAAGGCGGTGACCGACCTCACGCCGGGATGGAGCCGGTATTTCTCGGAATCGGGCGGTATCGACTACGACGTCTCTCCGGACGGCAAGGAGATCGTTTTCTCGGCTCTCCGGCACGGGCCGCCGTACGACTCGCTCGCCGCGGACGTCTACGTCATGCCGGTCGGCGAGCCGGGGAACGCGCGATGCATCACGCCGGAGAATCCGGCGGACGATGTATCGCCCCGGTATTCCCCCGACGGAAAGTACATCCTCTACGGCATGCAGAAGATTCTCGGTTTCTACGGGGACCGCGTTCGCCTCGTGCGCTACGACCGGCGCACGGGCGGAAAGACGGTGCTGACCCCCGACTGGGACCGCTCCCCCGGGGATTGGACCTTCTCGAGGGACGGCCGGACGATCGTCTTCACGGCCGAGGACCGAGCCATGCAGTCGATATTCTCGATCGGCATGAACGGCGGGCCCGTGAAGGAGATCCTCCGCGGCGGATCGAACGGCTCCGCCCGCGTCGCGCCCGACGGCCGGATCGTGTATCTCCACAACAACCTTTCCGCGCCGAACGAAGTTCACGCCGTCAAGGCGAACGGCAAGGATCCGCGGAAGCTCTCCTCGTTCAACGACGAGCTCCTCGCGGGGATCGAGTGGGGCGCGGTCGAGAACGTCACCTTCAAGGGGTTCGAAGACGCCGACGTTCAGATGTTCGTCCTCTATCCGCCGGGGTTCGACGCCTCGAAGAAATGGCCGCTTCTCGTACTCGTGCACGGAGGGCCGCACGGCATCTTCGGCGACGAGTTCCACTTCCGGTGGAACGCGCAGGCCTTCGCGGCGCCGGGCTACGTGACCGCGATGGTGAACTTCCACGGCTCGTCGAGTTTCGGACAGGAGTTCACGGACGCCATCACCGGCGAGCACGGCCGCAAGCCGTTCGTCGACGTCATGCGGGCCGCCGACTATCTCGTGGCGCGCGGATTCGTGGACGAGAAGCGGATGGCGGTCGCGGGCGGGAGCTACGGCGGCTACCTCGCGAGCTGGATCGGCACGCAGACCGACCGGTTCGCATGTCTCGTCAATCACGCGGGGGTGTTCGATTTCCTCGCGCAGACCGGCTCCGACATCACGCACGGCCGCGAGCGCTCCTACGGCAGCACGCCGTGGAAGGACCTCGACCGGGTCGTCCGCTGGAGCCCCGCGCAGAACATGAAGAACTACGTCACGCCGACGCTGGTCATCCACGGCGAGCGCGATTACCGGGTGCCCCTCGGCAACGCCCTCGAGGTGTACGGGATGCTCAAGGAGCGCGGCGTGCCGGCGAAGCTCGTCTGTTTCCCGGACGAGAACCACTGGGTCCTCACGCCGCAGAACTCGATCTACTGGTACGGCGAGTTCGACGGATGGCTGCGCCGCTGGATCGGCGCAGGACCGCGATAGCGACCGCCGCATCCGCCGCGGAGCGCCGAAACCCGGGAGGGCCTCGATGAAAGCGAAGTCGATCATGCTGCTCGCTCTCTGCGCGTCTCTCCTTCCGGAATCGACGGGGGGATTCGATCGGCCGGCGGGGCGGATGTTCGCCTCGCGCTCCGAGGTGATCGCGAAGCATGGCATGGTCTGCGCGGCCCAGCCGCTCGCCGTGCAGATCGGCGTCGACGTTCTCAAGGCGGGGGGCAACGCCGTCGACGCGGCGATCGCGGTGAACGCGGCGCTCGGCCTCATGGAGCCGGTCTCGTGCGGCGTCGGCGGGGATCTCTTCGCCATCGTCTGGGACGCCGAGTCGAAACGGCTCTACGGGCTCAACGCGAGCGGGCGCGCGCCGGCTCTCCTCACGATCGAGGAGGTCCGCTCGCGCGGCGTCTCGTCCATGCCGTACACCGGCGTCCTGCCGCAGACGGTGCCGGGCTGCGTCGACGGATGGTTCGAGCTGCACGCGAAGTTCGGCGGGCTTCCGATGAGGGAGATCCTCGCGCCGGCCATCCGGTACGCCGAGGAGGGCTTTCCGGTGACGGAGGTCATCGCCCATTACTGGGAGCTCGGCGGGCGGCGGCTCAAGGACGAGCCGAACTTCGCTTCGACCTATCTTCCCGGCGGGCGGGCGCCGCGGACCGGGGAGATCTTCAGAAATCCCGATCTCGCGCGGACGTACCGGCTCCTCGCCGCGAAGGGCCGCGACGCGTTCTACCGCGGCGAGATCGCGCGGACGATCGACGCCTTCGAGCGGCGCATCGGCGGCTACATCCGGTTCGAGGACCTCGCGGAGCATTCCTCGACGTGGGTCGATCCCGTGGGCGCGGGCTATCGCGGGTACGACGTCTGGGAGCTTCCTCCGAACGGGCAGGGGATCGCGGCGCTCCAGATGCTCAATATCCTCGAGGGGTACGATCTCGCCGGTCTCGGCTTCGGGAGCGCCGAGGCGCTCCACCTCATGATCGA
>JAGUZZ010000311.1:0-5038 GCA_020060525.1 bacterium
AACGAGCGTATCGGCGAGCGCGAGCTCCGTCGCCGCGTCGAGGCCGCATCGCCGCTTGAGCGAGAGCAGCGCCTGCTCGCGGCCGTTTCTCGCCCGCACGACGGGGGCCTCCCGGTTCGCGAGCTCGACCTCGGCACGCATGCGGTCGTAGGCGCTCACGACCCCCTGCTCGAACCCCGTCCGGGCGATGCGCGCCGCCTCGAAGGCCGCCTCGTAGGCCTTTTCCTCTATCCGGAGCGCCTCGGAGGCCAGAACGGCGCCGTAATACGCCTCCTTCACGGCGAACCGCACGTAATCGGCGGCCGCGAGCTCGCGCCACCTGAAGGACGCGAGATACTCCCTGGCCGCCTCGAGCCCGGCGGAAACCCGGCCCGCCGCCCAGAGCACCTGCGACACGGACGCGGCGCCCATGAAGTCGTTGTCCTCGCCGATCTCGATCTTGATCGAGCCGGGGCCCTCCCCGAGGAACTCTCCGGGCAGGAAGAACGAAGGCCGGAGGATGTTGCGTCCGTACTGCCCCGAGAGCGAGAGCTGCGGGAAGGCGTTCGAGCGCGCCTGCAGCACCTGCCCCTCCGCGCCGGCGACCGCCTGCGAGACCTGAAGCAGCGTCTCGTCGCTCGCGAGCGCGAGCTCGATCGCTTTGTCGAGATCGAGCCGGAGCTCCTCGGCCCTCGGCGCGGAGGCGCCCGAGGCGGCGGCCAGGGCGAGGAGCGCCCCCGCCGCTACGGCGCGAAGCGCCGCCCGTTTTCCTTCCCTTCTGCCCCAAGAGAGCGTCATCGTTCCATTCCTTTCTCGGAGTGCGCCGGCCGCTCGAGGAGCGGCTCGATGAGAAGACCGTATGCGATCCCCGGCACGTCGTCGAACCGCCGTACGTCCCGCCGCTCGGCGAACATGTGGAGCAGATCGTGCACCGAGCCGACAAGCGCCGCCGAGAGCACGCTCGGATCCATGCGGCGGATATCTCCGCGCTCCATCGCCTGCGCGAGAAGCTCCTCCGCGGTCCGGCGGCTGTGCTCGATCTCGCGGCGGACGGCCCCGTCGAACAGCATCGGGCTCTCGTTGTGATAGATCATGAGAAAATCGATGTGCTCCTTGAAGTGTTCGATCGCGGCGACGATCCTGTGCCGCAGCTGATCGAGCGGCGGATCTTCGGATCGGCACGACGAATCCCCTCTCCGGTGCATCTCCCCCAAATATTTCTCGAGGAGCGTCCGGTAGATCTCCTCCTTGCCCTCGAAGCACGAGTAGACTTTTCCGACCGACATATCGGCGCGGTCGGCGATCTCCTTCATGCTCGTTTTCTGATAGCCCCGGCGGCCGAAGAGCTCGACGGCGGCCGCGAGCACGAGCTCGCGGCATCGGTGCCGTTCCCGGTCCCGGCGCGAGAAACCGGATTCCCCGTTGACCGAATCCATGAAACACCCTCCGAGCAGAATCAGAAATCGATATTCCGAACGCGGATTCGAAATGTGAATATACATTCTGAAAATCCGTACGCAAGCCCCATCGCGCGCGTTTCCAAATAAAAGGCATGAACGGGACCGGCGGTATCGGGAGGGAGGGATCCGCTCCTCCGCCGAGCGGCAACATATCAATGATAAAGGGCGGCGGGTCGTACCCCGCCGCCCTTTCGCCAGGGGCGGCCTTCGTCTGCGTCGAAAATCAGTCCGGAGGCGACAAGCTATATCTCCGCGAGCTTGCCGTTCTTATAGATGAACCTGTCTCCGCCGGTCTTCGGGAGCCCGAGCGGCGCCTTGCAGCCCGCGCTCTTCGCGGCCGCGGCGAAATCGAAGAACCGGGAGCAGGCGCCGTGCATCGGAAATACGAAGTCGGGGCCGAGCCTGTCGACGGCGTAATACACGCCCTTCTTCACGATCTCCTGATCGCCGAAGCCGCAGCCCGAGACGGGGAAGAACGCGAAGTCGATCTTTCGGCCGAGCCCGGCGAGGTATTCGATCTCCTCCGCGAACGGGCCGTCGACGTTCGCGTCGCGGTTATGATGATCGCCCGAATGGAGGAACGTTATCCCGTCGACCGTGACGAGGAATCCGACGCCTGCGTCCGTCGAGCGGATGGCGGTCACCTCGATGCCGTCTATGTTTTTCGTCTGCCGCGGCTCGATGAGCTCGCACGCCACGCTCGTGTCGGGAGCCTGCCCGAACACCCACGAGATGCGATCGAGCTCGCGGTTCCAGCCGAAATTGGCCTTGCTGTAATGATCGCGGTGGACGGTGTGCGAGACGAACGCCGTCACGTTCTTGCCTCGAAGCTCCGCCGGACGGATGCAGCCGTTGAGAAGACCCGGCGAATCGGAGACTCGGCCGTCCTGAAAAAAGTCGAAAATCATGACATGGTTCTTCGTTTGAACGACCCATCCTGAATGCCCGGTGAAGTACACGACCGCCTCTCCCTCGCCGAGCTTCTTCGCGAGGAGATCCGCGGCCGCCGTTTCCTTGGGGGCGCCTTTTCCGCCGCGCGCTCTGATCGCGTCCGCGATCCCGGCGTTGCCGTGCCGGACGGCGTAGTGGAGCGGCGTTTTGCCGAAACGATCCTTCGCGTCGAGCGGAGCGCCCTTCTCGAGGAGGAACCCCGCGACGTCGCCGTACCCCTTGGCCGCGGCGATATTAAGGGCCGTCGAGCCGAACGCGCCCTCGGCCGCGTCCGTCCTCGCGCCGGCCGAAACGAGATACTCGACGAGGTCGCTATGCCCCCTCTCGGCGGCCCGGAGCATCGGCGTCATCCCATCGTCGTTCGCGAGATTCGGATCGCATCCGGCTTCGACGAGAAGCCGCGCCGCCTCGACCCCTCCGCGATGAGCCAGACGATGCAAGGCGTTCGAGCCCTGCTCGTCGACGTCCTTCGCGTCCGCTCCGTGCCGGATGAGGAGCCTGGTGATCTCGAGATCGTCGCTCCAGCTGGCGAAGGCGAGCGCGTTGCCGCCGTGCCACTCGATGTTCGGATCGGCGCCCCGCGCGAGCAGCAGCTCGACGATTCCGCGACGGCCGCCGCCCACGGCCGCGACGAGGGCCGTCTGCCCGTCGGCGCCGGTCTCGTTCACGTCGGCGCCGTTATCGAGGAGGAACGCAACGGCTTCCGCCCTGCCGCGGCTCGCGGCGGCGGCGAGAGGCGCGTAGCCCCATTGATCCGGACCGGGGCTCAAGGAAACGCCCTTCGAGGCGAGCTCCTTCAGCACGTCGACATTGCCCCGATAGGCGGCGTAATGGACGAGGGTCGATCCCCCGTTCGACCGGCGATCGAGCTTCCCGCCCTTCGACGCGAGATAGCTCGCGACGTCGAACCGGCCCCGCGATCCCGCGAAGAGCACGGCGGTCATGCCGTTGGCGTCCGCGGAATTGACGTCGATCCCTCTCGCGAGCAGCAGGTCGATCATCGCGAGGCTGGCGCCGCACGCCGCCAGATGAAGCGCGTTGCTGTTTTCGTTGTCGCCGAGGAACAGGTCGGCGCCCTTCTCGAGCAGAAAGCTCGCGAGCTCGACGTCGCCGGCGAGAGCCGCCGCGAGGAGCGGAGGGCTTCCGTCCGTATCCTTGAGGCGAAGAACGGAAGGGTCGGCCGCGACGAGACGCTCGACGGCCGCCTTGTCCCCCCGCCTGATCGCCTCGTGAATCTCGCCCGCGGCGAGCCCGGCCGCCTGCGCGAGCGACGCCAGAACGAGCAGACCTATACGCATGGCACGCATGGAAACCCCCTTCTGCCTTGGGCTGAAACCTCTGATCGAAGGTCGGTATCGGTTGGCGAATCCGTGTCCGCCCGATCATCGGCCCGATCGAGCGGCTGACCACATTCATCACCGCTTGAAAGGATATACAGCGGCGCCCGGGAAAAGTGCCCTTCGGCGCCGAAAAAACAGCGGAACAATATTGACGGCTCGACGTACTACTGTTAAGTTGGCATTAGTGTGAGATTATCAATATTGCGAGGAGGTGCGCAATTGATTGAAAAAACGCCGGATAAGAAATTCCGAAAGGAGCTGAACGCCGGAACGGCCGCCCTCGTGCTTCTCGGCGTGCTCGAAAAAAGCGGAGAACCGATGTACGGCTACCAGATCGCGAAGCTCATCTCCTCGAGGGACGACTCGGCGCCGATGATGAAGCAGGGCGCGCTCTACCCGGTCCTTCGCTCGCTCGAGCGCGGCGGTCTTCTCGAAAGCACGATCGAAACGTCCGTTTCGGGACCGCCGCGCCGATACTACCGCATAACCGCGGCCGGACGGGATACGCTCGCGCGATGGATCGAGATGTGGAAGGGAAGCCGGGATTTCATCGACTCGATTATCAGGGGGGTGCAGGATGCATAAGGATATAGGCGAATACCTCGAGGCTCTCAAGGCGGCGCTCCAGGGGGCCGATCCGGCCACCATCCAGGACGCCCTCTCGGACGCCGAGGAGCATCTCACGCTCGCGCTCGAACGCGAGGAGGCGGCGGGCGCGCAGGCGCCCTTTTCCGCCGTCGTCGCCGAATACGGATCCCCCGATGAGGTGGCCGCGGCCTATCGCGAGCTCGAGAGCAGAACGCCCGTATCGTTCTCCCCGCCGGCCGCCCCGAGGGACGGGCGCCCTTCCTTTTGGAAACGGTTTCTCGGCATCGCCGTCGATCTGCGGGCCTACGCGGCCCTCTTCTATCTGTTCGCTTCGCTCGCCCTCGGGGTTCTCTACTTCACGATCGCCGCGACGGGGCTCAGCCTCTCCCTGGGGCTCATCGTCCTCATCGTCGGTCTGCCTTTTGTCGTCGGATTCCTGATCGCCGTCCGCGGGATCGCCGTGGTCGAGGGACGGATCGTCGAAGCGCTCCTCGGCGTCCGCATGCCGCGCCGCCCCGTGTTCCTGCGGAAAGGGCTCGCGTGGCATCGCAGGATCGGCGTTCTCTTCTCCGACCGGAGCACGTGGACCGCGATCCTCTACCTCGTGCTCATGATGCCGCTCGGGATCGTTTATTTCACCGCGGCGCTCGTCCTCCTCGTCTTTTCGTTCACCTTTCTCGCCTCTCCGCTCTTGCTCGGCGTGATCGGTTTGCCCCTGGG
>JAGUZZ010000072.1:0-3828 GCA_020060525.1 bacterium
CGGTGCCTATCCACAGCGTGTCGCGGGCGAGGGCGAGAGCGCGAACCTGCTTCGCTGAGCACAGCCATGAGAACCGGCCGGAAAGCGCGCCGGCGGCCCCCCGCTCGAGCGAGGCGAGCGCCACGCTTCTGCCCGACCGGTTCCACGGACTGTGCGCGCCCGGCTGCGGCCGTGCGACGGTCGAGCCGAGCGACGCGATAAGCCCGGCGAGCAGAAGGCGCTCCGCCGCGGCGAACGCTTTCATGCGGCGCATGCTCATCGCGATCCCCTTTCGTGCCCGGGGCTTGGACGTATCGTTCCGGGTGGGAGGACTCTATCACCGCTTCGCGGCTTATTCAAGGCTTGAGAAGCGGTCGGCGATGACGTGGGGGTTCGGGGTGCGGACGAGCTCGTGGAGGAATCCGGAAATGTCCGAGCCGCCGAGATCGGAAACCGCGGCCGTGAGCGCCGCTTCGCCGGCGATATCCGTTCGGCCCGACCGTTCGTGGAGGCGCCGGATCACGTCGATGATCCCGATCCTTCCGCCCGTGTCTTTCCGTATCCGCTCGTCGAGCGCCTCGGCGGCCAGGTACCCGCCGTCGTAGAGGAGGTTCACCATGTCCTTGTCCCCCATGTCGCGGTTCGCCGCCTCTCCGATGGCGACGCGCTCGCGATAAGGGTTCGCCCGGTACCGGGAGGCGACCGTCCGGCGGTGCCCGGCGCGCTGGGCGGACGAGATCACGTTCGCCCGCTCGAGAATCCGGTAGGAGCAGTACACGGTGGCGCCCTCGGTGAACCACTGGAAGGATTCGTCGGCCCCGGCGAGAGTCTCGCTGTTCCAGTTGTGGAAGAACTCGTGCGCGATGATCGCCATCGGCGCGTCCATCAGCGCGCTGCGATCGATGCGCGGATCGAGGAGGAGCAGCATGCTTCCGTCGTAGTGGATGCCGTAGTAGTCGAAGCGGGCTCCGCCGCGGACGGGGTTTACGTCGCACACGAAGAGATACCGCGAGCGCGGAGGCGGTCCGAGAAGCGCGAGCTCCTCGGCCACGATGCGGCAGAGAACGTCGAAGAACTCCTCGTCGCCGAACGACCACGCGTCGCCGATGGCGAGCGCGACGGAGACGCCGCCGATCTCCCGCGAGAGGAACCGGAACGCCCCTGCGGCGGCCATCGTCCGGGGGAGCTCGCCGGCGTCGGGCACGACGATGCGGCCGCGGACGGCCGGCGCGGAGGAGGACAATCCTCCGCCGGGAAAGAGATGCACGTCGACGAGCACGCCGCTCGCGAACGGCGCCTCCGGCACGAGAAACACGTCGCGCCCGAGAATCCGGCACCGGTCCTCGCCGAGAAAGGTCAACATCGAACGCACGTCGGGGGAATACCGGTCCTCGATCGCGACGACGACGTCGTACGAAAAGGCGAGATCGCCGTTCCCCGCCTCGATGGACCAGGCGCCGTCCCTCTCGCGGACGTCGAGCGGGGCGCCGGAGGAGACGGCGGAGAGGTTTATGGGCTCGAAATCGGTCCCCGTTTCGCTTTGGGGCGCGCGAAGAACGAGCCGGCCGTCGCCGAATCCGTACACGAACGCCTCGACGCGAAGGACGCTGAGACGGCGGTCGGCGAGCGTCAGGCGGTACATGATGAAAGGCTCCGCGGCCGGCGGATCGAAGGGTATTACCGAGCATCCGCCCGGGAAAAGGCCCGCGGCGGCGGCCAGCGCCAGCGGCGCCGCCAGAGCAAGGAATCGTGTAAGCGCTTTATGGACAATGCGTTTCGGCACAATACTCCGTCTCGGGGCATACCCGCCCGTTCGGTTTCATGCAAGCGGCATTCCACAAGCGCGGTCAATCGCGGTTCGCGACGGGAAAAGGACGCGGAGGGATCAGAGCTTGAGAGCGCGGCGCAGACGAGCGGCGTCCGATTCGAGAACGGCCCGCAGCTCGCCGAAGGCCCGCTCCTCGCTGGAGGATTTCGCGCGGGAGATCGTCCACTCCCACCAGCCCGCCGTCGCGGCGCTCCATACGAACCCGAGCGCCGTTACGATCGCGACGACGAGGGGAAGCGGGACGCCGGCCGGCTCCTCGGGAAGCGACGGGGCGTCGACGATCTGCACGACCGAGGTCGTCCTGGTCTGCTCGATGCCCGCCTCCTCGTAACGTTCGAGGAGATAGGAGTAGATGCGTTCGTTGACTTCGAGATCCCGCTGCATCGCGGCGAACTGCTGCGCGAGGGCGGGCAGACGCTTCAGGGGCACGAAGACTGCGCCGGCGCTGTCGCCGCTCATGAGCCTGCCGAGCTGCCGGTTGAGATTCTCGTGCTCGGCCGCCTTGCGGCGAAGCTCCGTCGCGTCGCGCTGCGTGAACTCGCTCATGAGATCCCGCTCGATCCCGGCGAGGATCGAGCGCACCTTGAGATCGGCGGCCACCTGAATCGCGCCGCGCACCTGCTCGTCGAAATCGACGATGTTGTTTTTGCCCTGAAAGGCGGAGATCTCGCGCCGGAGGGTTTGAAGCCGGCCGCCGTACGTTTCGAGCTGCCGGGCGACGAACGTCCGGGTCTCGTCGGCGCGGGAGCGCTGCAGGAAACGGTTGAGGGAATCGAGCCCCGCGATGTACGCCTCGGCGATCCGCCGGGCGTATTCGGGATCGCGGTCGCGGACGGAAAGACGTATGAGACCCGTCTCCGTGACGGCGGTTTTCGTGCCCGCGCGGAGCTTGCGGATGGCGCCGTCGAGGTTCTTCGATCCGTAATGCTCCCGCAGCGCGAGCGAGTCGACGATCATTTCGCAGAGATGGCGGCTTGCGATGATATCGCCGAGGATCGCGGCCGACGTCATGCCGGCGCTGACCGGCGTCATGATCGCGGGGAGGTTGAGCTTCGCCATCCACGCCGAGAGGATCCCCTGTCCGCCCTCCTCCACGGGCGGAAGCAGGAGCGTCTTCGACTCGTACACGTTGCCGCGCGCGAGCGCGTAGACGGTCCCCGCGACGAAAAAGACGAGCACGGCCCAGCCGACGAAGCGGCGCCTCTTCACGATCGCGTTGAGAAAGCGGATGAACATCGATGGCTCCCGTGCGCCGCGCGGCGGACGCACCGGGCGGAGTGTATCCGCCGCGTCCGGCGAAGACAAGGAAAATCGCCCCCTGCGGCGCCGATCAGGGGGCGATGAGGCTCTCGAACCGTTCCGCGGCGGTCCGCAGATGCGGAATGACGATCGAGCCGCCGGCGACGAGCGCGACGTTCATCGCGTCGTAGAACTCGTCGCGCGTCACGCCCTCCTCCCTGCAGCGTATGAGGTGGTACGAAACGCAGGCGTCGCAGCGCAGGACGAGCGACGCGGTGAGTCCGAGAAGCTCCTTCACCTTGGCGGGGAGAGCGCCGGCGTGATACGCCTGCTCGTCGAGAGCGAAGAACCGCTTGATGCCGAGGTGCCCGCTCCCGAGCACGACGCCGTTCCGCCGCGCGCGCTCCTCCTCGAACTCCTTTTTCCATTCGTCCGCCATCCGGGATTCACCAGCCTTTCCGAAACCGCGGCGCCCCCGGGCGCCGCGCATCCGCCGATTGACCCCGCCGCGGCGTTCGCCTATACTCCGCCGGACCGCGGCCGCGCGGAGTATATCAAAGGCGACCCGAGGGGGAGAATCTCGATTTGCGCCGGATACTGTACGTCGAAGAAGGAGCCGCCGTCGGCGGCTCGACCCATACGCTGCTGCACATCGTCAAGGGGATCGACCGCTCGCGATTCGAGCCCTTCGTGCTCCTGCGCTACGACCTCCCCGCGCGGGACGCGTTCGAAGCGGCCGGCGCGCGGACGGCGCTCTGGACGGCGCTCGGCGTCGCCGAGGC
>JAGUZZ010000087.1:0-7010 GCA_020060525.1 bacterium
CCGATCCCGCGCCGCCGTCGCCGCCGCTCGCCGCGGCGTCGCCCATCGCTTTCGCCGCCTTGAACTTGAAGAAGCCGTCGAGATCGCCGACCGCCGCGATGCCGCTTCGCTCGTCGATCATCTTCTGCACCTCGGGCGGCGGCGTGATCGAGCTCAGGTAGAAGTTCTCGAGCTCCATGCCGTACGCGCGGAAATCCCCGACGAGACGCTCCTTGATCTCGACCGCGAGCTCGTCGTACTGACGCGGCAGGTCGAAGATCGTGTCGAGCTTCTCGCCGAAGAGATCGTTGATCCGCGCCACTATCACGTCGCGGAGATAATCGCCGATCATCGCGCTCGTGTAGAACCCCTGCGTGCCGACGACCGTATTGACGAAGAGCGGGGGCTCCGTGATCCTGAACGTGTAAACCCCGCACGCGCGCAGCCGCACGAGGCCGAGCTTCGAGTCCGTGAAGGCCACCGGATCCTTGGTCCCCCACTTCTGGTTGATGAAATGCTTCATGTTTATGAAGAAGACCTCGGCGCGGAACGGGCTCTTGAACCCCCACGGGAGCGAGATGATCTTCGTGAGGATCGGGAGGTTCTTCGAGGTGAGGGTATGGCGCCCGGGACCGAAGAGATCGAGCCCCTTGCCGTCCTTGAAGAAGACCGCCGATTGGTTGTCGCGCACGATGAGCTGGGCCCCGATCTTGATCTCCGCGGAGCCCTCCGGCGGTATGCGGTGAACGATCTCGTCGCCGCCGAGATCGAACCATTCGAGCACTTCCATGAACTGAGACATGTGAGCCTCCCGTCGCTTTGGATGGCATGCGTTCGTCGCGGGCGGCATGCCCGGCCGCCCGATACGCGGCGAACGAGCAAACGCGATGCCAAATAGTCGGTTAACGTGATCTTCCCCGCCCGTCGCGGACGACGCGTCGCCGTGCCCCTATATCCCGTTTCAATAAAAAGAGATATCCGCTATACTGTTTCCGGGCGCGTGAAGGAGGCGGGGGCGCGCCGGTTCGCGAACCTGACACGAAAGGAGTCGGTCGTGGCTCTCTTTGCGGCTTTCGGCATCGGGATCATCTTTCTCTTCATTCTCATGGTGCTCCTCGGCGGCCTCTTCATGTGGATCGCCGCCAAGATCGTCCGCGTCGAGAACTCGAGCTTCGGCCGCGCGCTCGTCGCGGCGATCGGCTCGAGCTTCATCTCCGTGCTCGCGGCCTTTCTCTTCAACCTCCTTCCCGTCATCGGCAACCTCTTCGGCTTCATCATCGGGCTCCTGCTCTCGATACTCGTCATCAAGGCCGTGTTCGGGACCTCCTTCGGCAAAGCGCTTCTCGTCTGGATATTCGATCTCATCGCGACCTTCATCGCCGTGGCGCTCGCGGCGATGCTCATGGCGAGCTCGCTTCTCATCGGGTGCTGAGACGGGGCATGGCGGCCGGAAGGACCGGGAGGAAGAGTGGAGGATTGTCGGATGGCTTTTTGGCGCCTTGACAACGGCGCCGCCTGTGATAAAATATGACGTGCAAGCGCGCCCGGGGGATACCGGCTCGAATCGCCGAACGAAGCGATTCGTCTCCGGTCGAACGCCCCTCGCGGGCGCGGACAACGCTTTTTGGCCGCCCCTGTACCTCTCGAAGAGAGGCTCGCGGGGCGGGCGGCGCCGGCGGCTCTTCCGCCCGCCCGACGGGCGGGTAAAGGGCCGTCAAGATGGCAGCCCGGGGCCGGCCGCGAAGATGCGCGGAAAACCCGGACGCTGACCCCCACCAGTCGCCCGCCCCCGGCGACACCGCGCTGGAACGGCATGGCATGCGCTCGAGCCTCGTCGGCATTTCCGATCTCGTCATCGCCGTCGAAAAGGCTCGCGAGGGACGCCTCGGCGAGATGCTGTCGCGCGTCCTCCGACGCGGTCCCGCGGACGGCGGACGGTGGGAGCACGTCGAGTATCCCCTCAAGAACTGGTGGGACATCCCCGAGGTGATGGAGCGGTGGAACCGCATGACCTCGGGGGATCCCGGGATCGATTACTTCCGGTTCTTTCTCGAAAAATATCTCGCCGGCCGCGCGGGGCTTCGCGCCCTCTCGCTCGGGAGCGGCACGGGGCATCGCGAGATCGACTGCGCGCGAAGCGGTCTCTTCGCGAGGATCGACGCGGTCGATGTCTCCCGGCCGCGGATCGAGTACGCCCGCGCGCGCGCGGCGGAGGCGGGCTTCGCGGATCGGATCGAGTATCGCGAGGCGGACGCCGCCTCGGTCGATCTTCCCCGCGGATCGTACGATCTCGTGATCGCCGAGCAGTTTCTGCACCACGTCGCGAGGGTCGAGATGATGATCGACCGCATCGACGATCTTCTCGCGCCGGGAGGCATTTTCCTTTTCAACGAATACGTCGGACCCGACCGGTGGCAATGGAGCGTGGCGCAGCTCGAGGCGGCGAACGGGCTCCTCCGGGAGCTCCCCGAGCGCTACCGCCGGCGCTGGAGGAGCGGCACGGTAAAACGCGCCGTGCGCCGCCCCGGCGTGCTCCTCATGACGCTGTACGACCGGACGGAGGCCGTCTCGTCGTCGCGGATCGTTCCCGCCGTCCGGCGGCGCTTCGATCTCGTCGAGCTCAAGGGGTACGGCGGCTCCGTGCTGCAGCTCCTCTTCGCCGACATCGCGGGGAACTTCCTCTCGGGGGACGCCGAGACGAAGCGGCTTCTCGAACGCTGCTTCGAGAGGGAGGACGCTCTCCTCGCGAGCGGCGCCGTCGAGCACGATTTCGTCGTCGGCGCGTGCACGAGAAGCGCTTCGCGACCGAGCCCCAGCTCCCGGCGGTCGTCGGCCGCATAAAAATTCGATTACAGGCGTCCCTCGTTGCGCGTATAGTCTGGCTTCCACGGACATCCACGGCGGAAGGTCGACCCAAAACGCAGGCATTCGAGGCAAGAGGAGGAGCGGAACAATCGTCATGAAAGAGCGAGGCGTTCCGATCGTCATGTACCACGGCGTCGGGCCCGACCGGCCGGGCTGGCCGTGGAACTACCTTTTCACGCCGGCGGACGTTTTCGAGCGCCAGATGCGGGCGCTCCGCGACGAAGGATGGCGGACGATTTCGCTTTCCGAGCTTCACGCGCATCTGGTTTCGAACGCCCCGCTTCCGCCCAAGCCGGTCGTTCTCACGTTCGACGACGGCTACGCGGACAACTGGGTCTACGCGTTCCCCGTCCTCGAGAAGTACGGCCACCGCGCGGTCGTCTGGATGAGCGTCGATTTCGTCG
The DNA here is from genome assembly GCA_020060525.1 of bacterium. Taxonomy (GTDB): domain Bacteria; phylum Krumholzibacteriota; class Krumholzibacteriia; order Krumholzibacteriales; family Krumholzibacteriaceae; genus SSS58A. The sequence continues at coordinate 3,249 of JAGUZZ010000087.1, forward strand.
ATCCGCGGCGGGAGCCGCGGCCGACGCTCGCCGACGTGTGGGCGGGCCGCCTCCGGGAGGAGGCGCTCGATCCCCGCGGATACCTCTCGTGGGTCGAGATGCGCCGCATGGCGGAGAGCGGCCTCGTCGAGGTGCAGAGCCACGCGATGACGCACACGTGGTATCCGCGCGCGGGAGAGATCTCGGATTTCCACCGGCCGGCGGGGGTGGACGACTACGAACCGCCGCTCTGGCTCGGCTGGAACATGTTCCCCGGCCGCAAGCACGAGAGCATGCACGTCGATCTCTCCTCGCTCGTTCCGTACGGCACTCCGATCTACGCGAACGCGAAATCGCTGGCCGCCCGCCGCTGGTTCGAGGACGAGGGCCTGACGGAGAAGCTCCGCGCGCACGCGGCCGCGTCGGGGGGGGCGGCCTTCTTCGAGGAGCCCTTGTGGCGCGAGGAGCTCCTCGAGATCGTGCGCGGACACGGGGAGGGCCGCGGCCGCCTCGAGACGGAGAGCGAGTACCGCTCGCGCGTCCGCCGCGAGCTCGTGGAATCGCGCCGGATCATCTCCGAGGAGCTCGGCGCCAAGGTCGACTACCTGTGCTGGCCCGGCGGCGGCCGGAGCCCGGAGACGCTCCGCATCGCCGAGGAGGCGGGATACCTCGCGACGACGACGCACTTCGAGGATCGCGCGAGGCGGAACAGGTTCGGCCAGAACCCCCGCGAGCTCTCGCGGATCGGCTCGGGATCGCCGTGGGCATGGCGCGGACGCGCCTTCAAGCGCACCGGCCCCGGCTTCTTCATCGCGAACCTCGAGATCTTCGCCGGCGACGAAAAATCGATTTGGAAGCTCCGCGCCTATAAACTACAATACATCCTCCGGAATTCATTCCGTGGTGAGCGTTGATCCGCGCGAGGGAGAGCATGTTTCCGCCGCTTCCGTCGTCGTTCCTGCGAAACGTCGTATACCCCGTCTACCGCGGGCTTCGCCGCGACAGGCTGCTCGCGGTCCTCGAGGAGCTCGAGCGCACCCAGTGGCTGCCGGCGGCCGAGATCGAGGATCTCCAGTGGCACCGCCTCGCGGCGTTCATCCGCGAGATCGCCGCGTACGTCCCCTTCTATCGGGACCTGTTCAAGCAGGTTTCGATCCGGCCCGACGACATCCAGAGCCCCGACGATTTCCGCGCGATCCCCTTTCTCACGAAGGAGATCATCCGGAACGCAGGCGCCCGGATGACCTCGACCGATCCGGTCCGCAGGGGCTTCGCGTCGAGCACCGGCGGCTCCACCGGGGAGCCGCTGTTCTTCCACGGCGACGTCTCCTCGGGCCCGGTCCGCAGGGCGAACGGCATGCGCTGCTACCGGTGGGCGGGAGTCGACATCGGCGACCGGCAGGCGGTCCTCTGGGGCACCCACCTCGACGCCGCCCCGAGGGAGCGCTTCGCGTCGGCGGTTCGGAACTACTTCAGCAACATGATGTACCTGTCGACCTTCGACATGTCGGACGCCTCGATGGAACGCTACGCGGCCCGGCTGCGATCCTTCAAGCCGCACCTCTTCACGGGGTATCCGTCCGCGCTCGCGCTCTTCGCGGGGTTTCTCCGCTCCCGGCGCGCGCAGGATATCCGGCCTCGCGCCGTCATCGCGAGCGGCGAGGAGCTCTACGAGAGCCAACGGGAGCTCATCGAGGCGGCGTTCGGCTGCCGCGTCTTCGACCGGTACGGGAGCCGCGAGTTCGCGGGCGTCGCGCAGGAGTGCGAGGAGCACCGCGGGCTCCACGTCATGAGCGATCTCTTCTACGTCGAGATCGTCACGGAGAGCGGGCGCCCGGCGAGCGAGGGGGAGATCGGCGAGGTCGTCGTCACGGATCTATCGAACCTCTACATGCCTTTCGTCCGCTACCGCACCGGGGATCTCGCCGTGCCGACGGGGCGATCGTGCCCGTGCGGGCGCGGGCTCCCGCTCCTCGACCGGATCGAGGGGCGGTCGTTCGACGCCGTCGTCACCGCGGACGGGCGGCACATCGGCGGATTCTTCTGGACGTGGCTCTCCCGCGCCGTGCCGGGCGTCAGACGTTTTCAGGTCGAGCAGCGCGAGCGCAGCGGCATCGTCTTCCGCTTCGTGCCGGGGCCCGAATGGCGCGACGAGTACGAGCGCACCCTCGAGAGAAAGATCAAGGACAACTGCGGCGACGGGTTCGGCGTCGCCTTCGAGCGCGTGGAGGAGATACCGCTCACGCGGTCGGGCAAATCGAAGTTCATCATCTCGAACATCGGCGAGCGGCTCGTCGTGAAATCGAAGATCCACCGGGCGACGATCACGGCCGAGGAGCCCGGGGAGCCGGACTGCGTCGTCATCGACGAGGGGATCATGGAGCTCGCCGACATCGCGCGGCACGAGAGGGTGCTCATCGTCGACATGACGAACGGGGCCCGCGTCGAAACCTTCGCTGCGCCCGCGGCGCGGGGGAGCGGCACGGTGGCCGTGTGCGGGGCGGCCGCGAAGCAGGTTCGCGCGGGGGACACCGTCGGGATCATGGCCTTCACGTGGTCCGACCGCCCGACGGGGCGGTTCTCCAACATCCTCGTCGACGAGCGGAACCGGTTCGCGCGGCACCTCACCGAGAACGCGGGGGACAAGATCTAGAGGGGCTTTCCGCGGCCCTCCGTTTGTACTATATTTGCTCCCGGCGCGCGAGAGGGAGAGATGAAACGGCTGCTGCTCAAATCGATGATCCTCAAGGCCACGGTGACGCAGGCCGACGTCCATTACGTCGGCAGCATCACGATCGACGAGGATCTCATCGAAAAGGCGAACCTCTGCGAGCACGAGAACGTCCTCGTCGTCGACCGCACGAACGGCCGGCGGCTCGAGACGTACGTGATCGTCGGCGAGCGGGGGAGCGGCGTCATCGCGATGAACGGCGCGGCGGCGCATCTCATCAACGAGGGGGACGTCGTCGACATCATGGCCTTCACGTGGTCGAACGGCGAGGTGCATCCCCTCTTCATCGAGGTCGACGGGGCGAACCGGTTCGGGCGCTACCGCGCGGTCTGAGCCGCCCCCGTCCGGCGCGCCGCGCGGAAAGGGATCATGCATTCCATGAATCTTCGGCTGTTCCGGCTCTTCGGCATTCCCGTCGAGATCAACCTGAGCTGGCTGCTCATCCTCGCGCTCATGACGTGGACGTTCGCGACGGGGTTCTACCCCGACGTGCTACCGGACGCCGGCCGCACGGAGCTCTGGATGCTCGGATTCGCCACGGCGATCCTGCTCTTCGTCTCGATCCTGCTCCACGAATTCAGCCACTCGCTCGTCGCGGCCCGCAACGGCCTCCCGATCCGCAAGATCACGCTCTTCCTCTTCGGCGGCGTCGCCCAGATGGAGCGCGACGTCGACAACCCGACCGTCGAGCTCAAGATGGCGGCGGCCGGACCCCTGATGTCGGTGGCGCTCGCGGCGCTCTTCTTCGCGCTCTCGAAGATATTCGCCGGGCAGCGGTTCGCGTACGTCCTCATGCACAACCTCGCCTACGTGAACATGCTCGTGCTCGTGTTCAACATGGTCCCCGGCTTTCCGCTCGACGGCGGCCGGATCCTGCGGGCCGCGATCTGGCGCCGGACGGGCAACATCCAGAAGGCCACGCGGATCGCGAGCCGCATCGGAAACGCGTTCGCGATCGTCCTCATGATCTACGGGGTCGTCAACCTCTTCGGCGGGGTCGTCATCGGAGGGCTCTGGCTCGTCTTCATCGGCTTTTTCCTCAAGCAAGCGGC
>JAGUZZ010000270.1:0-5299 GCA_020060525.1 bacterium
AGCCGCGCGAGCGCGCCCTCGCGTTCGGCGCCTCCTGCCCCAACTGCGGCGGAGCGCTCCGCGTCCACGAGGGCGAGAGAAGCGTCCGCTGCGGATATTGCGGATCCGCGCTCCTTGTCGCCGCATCGCGCGGCACCCGAAGCTTCATCCTGAAACCCCAGATCACGCCGGGCAAGGCCCGGCTCGCCGCCATCCGCTGGATTTCCGAGGAATCGAACGGCCGCGTCGGCGCGCGGGAGGCCGGGATCGTCGACCAACGGCTCATCCACGTGCCGTTCTGGCGGCTGCGCGGGCGGGTCATGGGCTGGCTCTCGGGCGAGCGCACGAAGGTCGTCCGCGCGGAGACGGCGTCCGACGATCCGCGCTCGACCGACGTCCGCACGACGATGCGCGAGGAGCGCTCGCCGTACTCGCGCCTCCTCTTCAAACGGATCGACTGGAGCGCGCCCGCGTGCGTGCTCCCCTCCCTCGGACTGCAGGGGATCTCGTTTCGAACCGATTTCCTCGAATGGGACGTCCTCGACTCGAAACGGCGGCGCGAGCACACGGTCGCCCTCCCCACGCGGAGCGAGCGCGCGGCCCGTCGCGACGCCATGGGATACATCGCGCACTTCGCCGCGGCCGCCGCGACGAGGGTGCGGGCGAGCCGTTTCCATCTTTTCGACGACACCTTTTCGCTCTACTACTACCCCGTGTACCTCCTGCGCTACCGCCGAGGAGAGCGCATCTACGCCGTCACGGTCGACGGCTGCAGCGGCCTCGTCGTCCGCGGCGAGGCCCCGGCTCGCCGGCGGGTGAACGCGCGGCGTCTCTTCTTCATCCCAGCGGCGCTCGCCGCGCTCGCAGCCGCTTGGCTCCCGCTCGTCGCGGCGCCGGTCGTCGCGGTCTACGTCATCGACACGATACAGGCGAAGTCGTTTCTCCCGCCCCACGAATGGATCGCGTGCCGCGCGGGAATGCTCGTCGGAGGCGAGGATTGACATGCCCGAAACGCTCGGCATCATGCCTTTGAAATGCGGCCATTGCGGGAGCGAGCTCCCCGTCATGGGTCAGCTCGTGACCTTTCAGTGTCCCTCGTGCTTCCGCTACTGGGTGCTCGACGAGGAGAGGCTCGAGCCGTTGACCGTCTACCGCGCGATCGTTCCGGGGGAAACGCCGCCCGACGGGGCCGAGATCGTCCGGCTCCCGTTCTGGATCGCGGACGTCGACGGCGCCGCGCTGCGGCGTCGGATCGAGGAGGCGGTCGCCGAGCTTCGAAACGCGAGCAAGGCCATCCTCGAGGCGAACGCGCCGCGCGAGCGGCGTGAGTTCGACCCGCTCGCGCTGCTCGATCCCTTCTCCGACGCCGCCCTCGCGCGCTCCCGCCTCGTCGCGGAGGCGGCGAACGTGAAGCGCCCCCCCGCGCAGACGGAAATCCGCCATATCGCGGCGCGGCTCGAGGATCTCGGGACGTTTCGCGTGTTCATTCCGGCCTTCAAATCGCCGAACACGTACGCCTATCTCAAGGTCGGGAGGCTGCTGACGCGCGCGCAGCCCGCGTTCTCAATTGAACGCTCGAACGGCGCGGGGGAGCCCGTGCTCTGCGCGCTCACGGCGCGGGAAGCGGCCGCGATCATGGATTTCATCTTTTTCGCGACGCTCGGCGAATCGCTCCAGAGCAACGGGGATTTTCTCGAGCGGATACATCTCGAGCCCGCTCGGCCGCTCCGCCTCGTCGAGCTGCCGTTCCGCCGGCGGAGCGCCTCGCTCGTGAGCGTCATCGGCGGGTTCTGGATTTCGGGCCGGCTCGTGGAGCCGGCCGCGGTTCCGGCGGGCGGAACCGTCTAGAAATTCTCCCTATTGTCGTCGAACTTCCTGTCGACGAGCACGATTATCGAAACGAATACGACCGCCGCGATCGCGATGACGAGCCAGCGGTGCAGTCCGAGCAGAGCGAAGATATCGCCGTTCATCTCGCTCGAAAGCAGCGCCGCCCGCACCGGTCTGATCGTCAGGGCGTAGATGAATATCCCGAGCGACATGCCGAACGCGGCGAATATCGCTTCCTTCTTCCCTTCGCCGATCCTCGCGGCCATCGTTCCCGGGCAGTAGCCGAGAATGCCCATTCCCGCGCCGAAAACGAGACCTCCGACGAGCTTGCCCCAATCGAGATTCTTCGGCACGACTTTCAGCAGGCCGAGATCGCTGAAAAGATAAAACAGGATCATCGACGCCGTGACCGCGGTCAGCATGAACTTGAGGATCTTGAAATCCCGCAGGAGCAGCATCCCCATCACGCGCGGATACTTCGTTATCCCCGTTCTCGTCAGTATGTAGCCGAATATGAAGCCGACCGCCGATCCGAACAGGATGTATATCGCCGTCATGGCCGCCCTCCCGCTTTCGGATAGAGAATCTTCGCGACGGCTATGCCGGCCGCGAAAAACGACGCTCCGGCGACGATGCTGCCGAGGGAGAGATGCGCCCATCCCTGGAGGATGTTTCCGGTCGTGCATCCTCCGGCGAGCGCGGCGCCGTAGCCGAGCAGAACGCTTCCGACGAGAACGTAGCAATACCGCTTGACCGCGCTCCCGCCGTGATACCGTTCCCATACCGAGGGGATGTTTTCGGGAGCGCGCGTTCCGGAGCGCCGGGACGCGGCGTAGCCGCCTATGACGAGCCCCGCGAGGATGAAGAGCTCGATAAAGGCGTCCGGCTTTTCGGCGAACCTCTTGATGACCGGATTGTCCGCCGCACCGGGAAACAGCTTTCCGAACCGGCCGGCGACGTATCCGAACCCCGCCGTTATCCCGAACGGATAATTGCGCCCGGCGATCGCGGCGAAGATGAAATACGTGGCGACCGACAACGCGGAAACGGCGAGTCCTCCCGCGAGCCAGTGCCACTCCTTCGAGTTATCGATCCTCATACGACCTCCCTTCACGGAACCCGCGTCGACCCGACTATTATCCGCTCCAATTTCAACACGGGCGCCTTTATCCGTCCAAGAGATATCTTGATCGCGTGTTTCTTAATATCGGCGAATTCGCCCGCTCCATGCAGCGAGAGCGTTTCTCAGGCGAAAAACCTCGAGTGAAGGATGTTACCGGCATGTGCGCTGGCATGCATCATGCAGCGATATGCCGGGGGATGTCTATGAGCAGCCCAAAGACTCAAACCGCTCCTTCATCGATCCGCGACGGCGCCAAAGCCGACACCCGCCGCCTCGAGAATGTGCGCGCGATCTTCGCCGCGCTTTCCAAGTACATCAACGCGAAAACGATTTACGCCGGCAACAGCCCCGTCGTGGCGAGATTCGCGGAGGCGTTCGATCACGCGCTACGCGAGTTCTTCCAGGTCGAAAAGGAACTGTCGCTCAGCGTCGAACAGTATCAGATCAAGTGGCGCGGCGAGACCGTCTACGCCAATAGGGACAAGAAAGAGAGTCTCGCGTTCCTGCTGTACAAGGACGGCGTCGGCGAAATCGTGCTCCAGTCGACCGTGGGCTCCGGCGAAATAGAGCGATTCGTCGATTTGATCAGAAACGAAATCTGCTGCCCGTCGTCGCATCTCGATATCGTGAGCTCGTTGTGGCAAGCGGATTTCGCGAACATTTCCTACCGCGTCTTCGACGAGTGCGCCGACGGATCGGCCGGCACGGGGCGCGGATCCGGAGGCGAATCCGGCGAGCAACAGCTTCGCGCGGACGATCACCCAGGCCTGTCGGCCGGCGAAAATTGCGGCGGGGGCAATTCTGCGCTGCTCTCCCGTTCGACCGAGTCGCTCGCGCGGCATCTCCATGCCATCGTCGAGCGCGATCATCCAGGCGAAAGCGCCCACGGGCGAGAGCGATATTTTCAGCAATTGCTGGAATCGCTGTTCGCGACGCGCCCGGAAGAGCTGGCGGTCTGGCGGCAGGGGTTCGCCGCCGTCAAGAACCGTAACAAGCTGCTCTGGCTTCTCGACGCCATGCTCGACTTCACCCGGATGAACAACCCGGCGCCGGTCGCCCGCGACGTCCTCGACATCATTCACCGCCTCGTCCGCGCCATCGCGGAGGAATCGGACATCCGGTCGCTCATCGCCGCTCTCGAGCTTCAGGAATCGATGGCCGCAGGCGACGATGCGGGGACGGGGTTCGAATCGTTGCCGCAACGGATCAAGCGCGAGCTCACGAACACGTCGTTCCTGCTCGCCCTGGGGAAGAGGGCGGGCCGGACACGCAAGGACACCAGAGAAATCCTGGAATACTTCCGTTTGGTCGGAAACAACGCCGTCCCGGCGTTGCGGGAAATACTCGCGACATCGAGCGATTCCTCGATCCACGCTGAAGTGTGCGAAACCCTCGCCGCGATAGCGCGCGACTACATCATGCCGATCGTCGAGGACCTCAAGCTGGACAATCCACTCGAGGCGCAGGACGCGATCCGCCTGCTGCAACTCTGCGCGACTCGCGAGGTGCCCCCCGTCGCGGAAAAAATCATCTCTTCCCCGGATCCGCGGGTGCGCGGCGGCGCGATCGATTATCTGGCGCGAATCGGAGACGAAGACGCGGTGCTACTGCTGTGCAGGCTGCTCGGGGATGAAAACAGGGATGTCCGAGTAACCGCTCTCACCGCGGTCGAGGAGCTGAAACATCCATCGATCGTCGCCAAGGTGATCTCCCTGTGTTTCGAGCGGGATATCGAGGCCACGAGCATGGAGGAGCTGGAACGTTCTTTCCGCACTCTCGGGAAACTGGCCGGCGCGAGCGCCGTGCCCCGGCTTCGGCGCATGGCGGAGTCGCGGATGGTGTTTGCGCTGGGCGGCGGCAGAGCGAGACAAAACAAGCTGCTCGCTATCACGGCGTTGAGACACATTCCCGGGCGGGAGTCCCGCGAGATTCTGACGAGGCTCGCCGGCGACCGGGACAAGCTCGTCAGAAGCAAAGCGCTCCGGGCCTCGAGTCTTCAGGACGAGCGCGGAGCAGCGGAAGATATTCCTGCGACGCCGAGTTCGAACGACGGGAGAGAATGATGCTCGATCGCGGAACGGATAGCGACGGCCGCGCGTTAGACGCCGCGAGCGATGCGACGGAACAGGCTCCCTGCGTGACGGAGTCGGACACGCCGATCGACCGCATGGGGCCGATTCTCGCGCACCATCTCTTCAGCGCCGGCAGAACGGCGCAGATCCACGACCTGAACAATCGCGCGACTCAAACCGCGCTCTCGAAGCTCCTCGAGACGCTGCGCGAGCTCGGGGAAACCGAGGGCCGCGTGGCGGTGACGGTCGCAACGGACCTTCTATCGATCAACGGCGTGAGAGTCGTCGTCGACAC
>JAGUZZ010000047.1:0-9342 GCA_020060525.1 bacterium
CGCGCGGCATAAGAAAAAAACGATATCGAAAATTCCGCGCCTGTGATATACTCTTGCCTTCGATTGTGCTGTAACCGCAGGCAAGCCACCGCACGGAGAAGGAGGGGGGACCTTGACCAAAAAGCTACTTATCGGCCTGTTTGTCGTTTTGTTCGCGGGTCTTTCGGCGGCGCCCGCCGGCGCCATCACCTTCCGGACGGAAACGTTCGGGCTTCAGGGCGCCGGATCCTTCATGCAGAGCCCGCCGATATTCAGCGGCAACATTCTGAGCGGCACGCTCTTTCCGGGAACCTTCTGGTTCAAGTTCGACGACACCGGCTGGCCCGTCGATAACCCCGGCACGCCGCAGAACGAGCGGCTCGAGTACGTGCTGGCCCATTACTTCCACTACGACGCCACGGTCGGGGGCGAGAGCTGGGACGGATACTTCCCGCCGACCGGATCGGGCGAGGCGCAGGTGAAATGGCGCTTCTACACGGCGGCGGGCGACACGATCGGCGGCATGTGCCCGCAGGTCTCTATCACGATCCGCGATAACAACGCGAACGGGATCATGGAGGACGACGAATACGGTTCGAAGGTCGTCTCGGGCAACATCGTCGCGTACATCAATTACAGCGGCGGATGCTACAGCAGCTTCTGCGGCAACGGGAGCTTCAGCGGCACGCTGAACGTCCAGAGCTGGGGAACGATGACGGAGGAATGGTACGTCCCTTCGGCAACGAGCGCATCCGGCAGGCTCTACCTCAGAGACGGCAACTGCACAGTCGGCACCGAGGAGAGCAGCTGGGGACAGATCAAGGCCATATACCGATAGAGCCGAAAGGATGTGTAGGACGATGAAAACGTACGCGACGATTTTGACGCTGACGGCGCTTCTCATGGCGCCGGCGTTCGCCGGCGCTCAGCTTCCGCCGAGCCTCTCCGTCGAATTCAATTTCGAAGGGACGGGCAACTCGGTCATGAACTCCCCCGTCGTCTATTCCGGCGACGTCATTTCGGGAGATCCTCTCGTCGTGGGCGCGGCCTGGACGGTGACGATCGACGATTCCGGCTGGCCCGGCGTGGGAAATCCGCAGGCCCGCTGGGATTACATTTTCGGCAACTATTTCGAATACGAGGGCGCTCCGGTGAACAGCTGGACCGCGGTTTTCGACGAAACGAATCTGCCGTCGAAGCCCGTGTGGCGGATCGACCATCCGACGAACGGCATGATGGGCGGCACGCTCATCGTCGTGGTCACCTATTCGGATTGGGACTGCGACGGCCAGCTCGACATCGAGGAGCGCATGCAGGGGGTATTCTCCGGCAACCTCGTCGTCATGAAGTACGGCACGGGCACGTTCGCCGGCTACTGCGGCGAAGGCGCCTTCAACGGCGGGCTCATGAACGCCGATCCCGCGAACTGGATGGACGATTACGTCGACGGCGCCGGCCTCTTGAACCTCGAGGATTGCCGAATCGGCACCGAGCGGACGACGTGGTCCGCCGTAAAGAGCTTGTTCAGATAGGGGGAGCGGCTAGCGGGGTTGAAAGCCGATCGCGAGCCGGACCCACATCGAGGTCCGCACTCCGTGCTCCATGCCGGGGATGAAGCGGATCCGGCGCGCGGATTCGACGGCGATACGGTTGAGTTCCTGAGCGGGGAGGCTTCGAGCGACCTTGACGTCCTCGACCTCCCCGCGCTCGTTTACGAGAACGAGAAGCTCGACGCTGCCCTGAATCTCCTTCACTCCTTTGGGATACGCCGGCCACGGGATATAGAGCGGTTTCGGCTGCACGGTCGCGCCGCGCGTTCCGGGACGTCCCGAGGCCCCCTCCCGCGAGCCGCCGTAAAGAGGCAGCACCTCGAGATGCGGCTCTCCGAGACCGACGTCGTCCGGCGCCGCGATACCCTCGTCCCGCGGATCGGCGGGAATCGCGGGGGCGCCGCGCGAGGCGGAAAGCGCCGGCGCGAGCGGGATCACCTGAAAGGGATTGTCGAGATACGGGAAGCGGCCGGAATCGCCCTCCTCGGGGGCGACGTCGCGACTCAGGAACGATAGGTACTGCGGCTTGAAGAAGAGAAGCAGGGCGGCGTGAACGAGGATCGCGGCCGCGACGATGGTCGTCCATTCGCGGGCGCTCCGTCTCGTTCTCGAAAGCAGTCTCGCCGCTGCGCTCATGGCGACGTCCTCGTGTCGAAAGCCCGGGAGGCCGGGGATCGAGCGGCGGACGACGCGGGCCGCCGGTCGAGCCCCCGCTCCTAGTATACGGTCGTCGGCGGGCCGATTGCAAGAAGCCCCGCCGGGCCGGGCCCGCGCGGCGAACGGCGGGCGTGGTATTTCGCGGCGTCTCGTTGTATATTACTAGCGAAGCGTTCGGCCGAAGGAGGCTCGATGGACCTGTATGAGGCAATCAGGCTTCGGACAAGCGTCCGAGGGTATCGACCGGATCCCGTTGAACCGGAGAAGCTCCGGCGCGTTCTCGACGCGGCCCGTCTCGCCCCTTCGGGGAAGAACGGACAGCCGTGGACCTTCGTCGTCGTCACGGATCCCGGCACGAAACGGAGGCTCGTCGAGGCGTGCAAGGGGCAGAGCTTCATAGCGGAGGCGCCGGTCGTCGTCGCCGCATGCGGGAGGGAGGACCTCGCCTACCAGAAGATGGGCGGATACTGGAACAGCCTTCCGGTCGACATCGGCATCGCGTTCGAGCATCTCATGCTCGCCGCCGCGGCCGAGGGACTCGGCACCTGCTGGATCGGCGCATTCATCGAGGACGACGTGCGCGCCATACTCGGCGTTCCGGCCGAGCAGAAGATCGTCGCTCTGACGCCGGTCGGCTATCCCTCGGGGGACCGCGCCGTGCGGCCGCGCAAGGCGCTCGAGGATATCCTCATGTACGACCGTTGGGGAAACGTCGAAACGGATCTGTGGAAGTGATCGATATGCTCGTAAAAACGGCTCGGCTGACGGCGCTCGTCGTCCTCGCGGCCGGGACGCTCCTCTGGGCCTTGCCCGCCCGCTGCGAAAGCGTGTTTTCCCCGGGCGCCGCAACGGAACGGACGGAAGCCGGAGGCGCATCCCTGAAGCTCGCCGAAGGCGCGACGACGCGCGGGACGTTCGCGGCTCTCTCCGCGGACGCGGGGCAGGACACGATCGAAGCCTTCGACGTGGAGCTCGAGGAAGAGGAACAGGACCGGAGTCTCTACAAGGAGATCGCCATGGTCGCCGTCGCGGCGGGCGTAGTCGGCTACGTCGTGTACCTGCTCATCGACCCGGGCGGCGACGATGCCCCTGCCGACGACGGAAACGGCAAGCCGATTCCGTTCGCCGTCGTTCCGTTCAGTCTCGGCCCGCGACGGTGAACCGCCTGCTTTCGCCCGCCGACTCTCCCGTCGAGAGATCCTCGACGAGGAGAACGAGGAGATACACGCCCGGTTCGAGCGCCGCGAGATCTATCCGGAGATTGTCCGAAACGGCGGGCGCGTCCGCGCGCTGCTCGAAGCTCGCCTCCGCGTAGGGTTTTTCCCCCCGCTTTCCGCCGCGGATACTATCCCACATATACGCGAGCGTGCGCCGCGGGCCCGCCGGAGCGTCCGCGTCTCCGGAATCCGGTTTTTTGATGGCGTACGTGACGCGGTATCGGAAGATCCCGTCCGCGCCCGCCTTGAGGTTGTACACCTCGTAGCCGAGACACAGCGCCTCGCTTCGGGTATACAGGGGCACCGGATCGAGAGCGTCGCCGCAGCCGGCGTCGTCCCTGATCGTGAATCGGACGCTCGAGAGTTTGAGAGAGCGTCCGTGCATGGAGCGCAGCTCGAGCGGATAGCGGCGCACGGCCTTCTTTCGGTCCGGGTCGCTCACGAGCTCCAGCACGCACGTGCAGCCGAGCTCGCGGGGAAGCATCTCGATCGCCCCGCTGTATACGCGGTACCGTCCGGCGGGCTTGTCGATGACCGGCAGCGTATCGGGGCGCAAGGTGAGGCGATTCCGCGAGAAGCGGTTCCATTCCGAGTCGAAAAAAGTGAGGAAGAGGTTCCAGCGCCCGCTGCTCGGGGCGCGCATCGAATCGGGGATGGCGAGCGAGAAATCTATCCGCGTCCGCTCGTCCGCCCCGCGGAGCTCCGCCATTTCGACGCCGAGCGGAAACGCGGCGTAGGCGAGGGGATACTCGTACCGCTGCGGCGCCGTTTCGAGAAGACGCCGCGAAACCTCGCCGTAGTGATCCCCGATGGGGAAGTGGAAATCGCCGTTGAGAAACTCGTCGTTGAAGTAGAGCCGCATCGCGCCGCCGGGCGTCGTGTAGCTCCAGACGACCCACGCCCCGGAGGTCCCGGATCCGAGATCGTAGTACGTATGGTCGGGAGGACCGAAGCGTATGAGCGCGGCGCCGCGATCCGATTCCCATCCGTCGAGATCGATGCGCTCGTTCGAGAGCGACCAATCGGCCGCGAGGACGCGCGCGTAGTGTTCGAGGAGCCGCTCGTTGACCTCGGTCGCCGGGGTCGGATCGTGCTCGGCCCAGAAGCGCCGGTTCCAGTCGTCTCGTTTCGCGGGGAGCGACGAGAGGTAGAGCTCCGTCTCGTCGCGCGGCAGGAGCGGCGCGATATTCTCGTACGGTCCGAGCTCCTCGTCGCTCATGAGGAGGAACGCGCTCGCGAACGAAGCCGCCGCCTCGTCGAACAGCTTGAGCTTCGTGCGGAGCATCCCGCAGAGGAGATGCGCGCGGGCGCTCCGGGGATGGTACAGGGCGGCGCGCGAGGCGTACTGCAGACCGGTCCGGTGCATCTGCCGGAACGAATGGAGGAATCCGAGATTGAGCAGCGTTTCTTCGTCCTTTCGATTGCGTCGCAGGGCCTCGCCGAAGAGATCGATCGCCTTCGCGAGATGATCGGGGTGGCTCATCGTGCGGAAATACTCGTCGCGTTCGAGGCGCGCGAGCTGGAACCACGCCTGCGAGCAACGGGGATCGAGGCGGGTCGCCTCGAGGAACGCCGCCTCAGCCTCGCCGACGAATCGCCGGGCCGCGAGCGTCAGGCCCTTCTCGACGCGGTACATCGCGTTGCCGGGATCGAGCATGATCGCCCGTTCGATCTCCTCGGACGAGAGGAGCCGTCCGCGCGGGGTGCCCTGCAGACGGTAGAGGACGGACAGCCTCCGGTGAAGCTCGGCGTTCTCGAAATCCCGCTCGATCTCCGCGGAGAGCGCGGCTATCTGCTCATCGAGATCGCGCCGTTCCTCGGGAGGGACGTACTCGATGAAATCCCGCTCCTCGACGGTTTGCTTTCGTTCGGGATGAAGAGCGCAGGCCGGGATCAGGCAGAGGGCGAGCGCGAACGTTCCGAAGAGCCGCGGCGACGCTGCGAGCGCTATGGGGATTCCCGTTTTCATCGTTTCCATTATGCAAGAAACGGGGGGATGATGCAACGGAGGCCGCGCGGCGGGGCGCGGAGCGACGGCGGAGCGGGTACGAATTTTGCATTGAACGGCGGCGGGGTAGTCCGTCCCGTCGCGGGGACGCGCGCCGGAAAGAGGAGAAATGCAGGCGGTTATAGAGGCTCTGCCTCTCGAATTCCAGCGGCTGCGCGAAACGGTCCATTCCTTCGCGCGGCTCGTTCTGCAATCCCGATTGTTCCCCGCCGGACATCCGGCGGTCGGACACGCTCTCGCGGCGGCGCATCTGCAGCTCGCCGGCGCGCTCGAGCGAAGAAAATCCGTGCATCTCGTATTTTCCGGGGACGCCCTTCATTGCCTCAATTTCAAGATCGACCTGCGGGATACGCGCGACCGGGCGATCCTCCTCCTCCGCGAGGCGCTTTCGCGGCATTCGATCGGCGAGATGGAACTGCTTCGCGATACGACCCCGGAGGAGCTCGCTTGCTTCGCGCGGCTGCTCGCCTCGCTGCCCTGCGGCGCGGCGGGGGCGGATGTCGCTTCGCTCGGCGCGCAGGTGCGATCGATCCGCGTGCGAAGCGGCTTCGCACCCCGGGATATCGCTCCGGACCGCGCTCTCGTGCCGTCCGGATGCAACCTCGTGGCGTGCGAGCGGCGGACCGCGGAGCGCGGCCGGGGGGCGAACGGGGCCATGGGCGCCGTCGTCCGCGGCATCCTCCAGCGGCTCGAGAAGTTCCATTCGAGGGAGGGGTCGAACGCGGGCGAGACGATCATGAGCGTGATCGAGCGCGAGGGCAGGGGGACGGCGACCTTCCTTCTGCTCAACTCGCTGAGGGATTTCGACGACTACACCTTCACGCACTCCGTCAACGTGGCCGTCATCGCCGCGGCGATCGCGCGCGCTCTCGGATTCCCCGCCGGCTTCGTCGAGGGCGTCGCCCACGCGGCGCTCGTGCACGACATCGGAAAGCTCTACGTTCCCCGGGAGATCCTCGGCAAGTCGGGGCGTCTCACCCCGAGCGAATGGCAGGCGATGAAGCGCCATCCCGTCGACGGCGAGCGGATCCTCAGGGAGGAGGGGTTCGATCTCCTCTGCCGCCGCGTCGCGTTCGAGCACCACATGCGCCACGATCTCGAAGGGTATCCGAAGCCGAAGGAAGGGTTCGAGGCGCACAAGGCGAGCGAGATCGTCCGCATCGCGGACAGCTACGACGCCCTCACGACGAAGCGGCCGTACCGCCGCCAGCTCAATCCGTACGAGGCGATCAAGCTCATGGCCAAGGGACGGGGAACGGAGTTTCGCCGCGACTATTTCGACGCCTTTCTGCGCATGCTCGGCAACGTTCCGCTCGGGAGCGTCGTCGAGCTGTCGACCGGCGAGACGGCGCTCGTCGTGGGTTTCAGCGCACCCGGAGACGAGATTTCGCGAGTCCGTCTTATCGCCGATCCTGCCGGCGCGCCGGTCGCGGAAGAGATCGTCGTGGATCTCGGCGAGATCGATCCCGCGACGGGGGATCCTCTTCGCCGCGTCGTCGGCGTCCACGACGACCCGGTTCGCGACGTCGCCGGCGTCCGGTACTGCATCGATTGAAGAATAATCCCCCGAAAAGGAGTCACCCGAGGCGATCCATCCTCACGTGTGAGAGGATCACCCCGGGTGATTACCGATGCTTCGAATGAAGCTCTAGAGCACTTCGGACTTTCCGATCTGTTTCACCCGATCGTAAAACGTCCAGACGTACTGAGCGTCGGGGCTCGTCGCGTGGATGATGAACTCGAACCCCTTCTTGGATCCGATCGGCGCGGCCCCCGTCCGCGAGTGGCACACCTCGCCGTCGGTGAGCATGCACCAGCTCTTCGGCGCGTATACGTCGATGATCGTGCTTTTCGGGTCTTTGAGCTCGAAGGCGTAGATATCGTCCTTCTCCGCCGTGACGACGAGCTTGATGATGTAGTTTCCGTCCTCGAGCTTCTGGACGCTCCGCTTCACCGTGGCCGGGGCGGCGATCGCGGCGACGCTCGCGAAAAGGAAGAGCGCCGCAAGGGCGAGAGCGGCCGCCGCATAAGTAGCTTTACGCATTTTGTTGCCTCCCATGATGTTATACAAGCTACTTAACTCTGATTTATAGACAAATCAATCAACAGGTTGCTTTCTATGACGTTATTATAGCATAAAGCGGACAACGATGTCGAGGGGTTAAGCTGGATTCTTATTGATCGACTCTGGCATGCATCTTTCAACGAAAAGAGCCGGCCTCGGTAAAGGCTCGATCAGGGGCCGAATCGCCGGTTCGCGCGCGGGAGGGGCAAGCGGTGAAGCGAACGATACTCATAGTCGACGACGAGATTCACCTGACGCGGATCCTCGAGTTCACCTTGAGGCAAGCGGGGTACGACACCCTCGTCGCGCATGACGGGAGAGAGGCTCTCGAGAAAGCCCTCGCGACCGCGCCGGATCTCGTCATCCTCGATCTGACGCTGCCCGTGCTCGACGGCGGCGTCGTCTGCGGGGAGATAAAGCGCGCAGCGGGAAAGCGCGGCGTTCCGGTCATCATCCTCACCGCCCGGGATATATCGAGCCGGGGAAGAGACGAGTCGATCGAGGCCGATCTCTGGATGGAGAAGCCGTTCAGATTCGAGGCGCTCCTCGAAGGGATACGCTCGCTTCTCGGCGGCGCTACACCGGCTGAATGAAGAGCGGATCCTTCTCGGGCGAAGCCTGCCCGTCGGGGCGGTGGAGCTCCCCCCGTCCCGGCGACGTTTTCCGCGCGACATACGAGCGGATTTTGGCCGCGGCGGCGGCCGTCGCGGCCGAGCCGGACAGTTCGTCCGCGATCGCCGAAAGCTCGGCGGTGTCGGTCGATTCGTTCGCCGTCATGCGGCGAGCCGCCGCATCGAACGCTTCCTCGAGCGCGGCGAAGGCGCCGGCGTCCCGCGACCCGGCGGAGGGGGCGGGCGATCCCTCCGCGATCGAATGGAGGGCGTCCTGAATCTCGCCGAGCGGGCGGAAGAGGCGCGAGGAGACGACGATCGAGAGCGCATAGAAGGACGCGACGATGATGCCGACGAAAACGACGGTATTCACGATGAGAAGGTTCCTCATCTGAGCCGCGACCTGTCCGAGCTCCGGAATTTGGCGCGCCACGGCCGATTCGTTCGCGAGAAGGGCGAAATAGAAGGAGCAGCCGAAAACGACGGCCACCGCGACGGAGCTCGCGAGTATCAGCATGCCGATCCGCTTCCTGACGCCGCGGGCGAGAGAATCGGCCGCTCTCCCGGCCCTCTCCTGATCGTATATCCGGCTCATGTCCGTTCACTCCTTGTTTGCGGATGAAACGCCCTCGATCCGGATGGAATTCGGCCATCCGGAGCGCGTCTCCGGGCGCCGAAACGGATAGGCATCAAGGAACGTGCCAGCGGCCGGGTTAGGACGGTTTGTTGAAGAACTCGAGCGCCTCCCGGAACGCCTCGACGTCGATCGCCGTTTCCTTGCACGGGCCGAAGGGCCGGACGTTCGGAATGCCGATGACGGGAATGCGCGGAGCGACGTCGTGGATTCCGCTCATGAGGTCGCGCTCGCAGGCGACGGCGACGATCGCGCGGGGGCGAAGGTCCCGGATATACGCGCGCGCCTCCGCTCCTCCCGGCGCCGTATGAAGCGTCACGTCGGGATAGGCGGAGCAAAGGTCGCGCAGCTCGCGCTTGATCTCCGCGCTGAGGCAGCGGGGAAGGAGGGCCAGCACGGCGCCCCGGCCCGGGGACGCCTCGGCGAGCCTGTTGCTCACGGCGATGAAGGAGTGCCCGATACGGTCGCGCGAGATACCGAGCGAGGACGCGAGTCTCGCGACGACGGGGAAGAGGATGAAGAGTAGGCGTCTGCCCCGGCTCATGCAGACGGCGAGGTAGAAACGGCGCGAAAGAACCGCGGCGGCGAGAAGCGCGTACCAGACGAGAAAGAAAACCGCGC
>JAGUZZ010000081.1:0-6970 GCA_020060525.1 bacterium
CTCGTGACGAGAAAGCTCCTCATGTCGGGCCGCCCGTGATGGTGGCGGATATTCGAGTAGAGCCGGCGCATCTCCGTCGCCATGGGGCTTTCCTGATCGAACACGTCGTAGATGTTCTTCCGTTCGGAATCGGTCACCGGTTCACCTCCGCGGGCGCCCGGTCCTCGACGAGCTCGACGCCGAGTCCGCTCGATTTCAGATAGCTCGCGTAGAGGTACAGCGCGCCCGATATGAGCGCGACGAAGAGCACGACGCCGACGAACCACGACACGATGACGACGCCCCGCCGCCGCCGCTCCCACGAGAAACCGTCCGCCATCTTCGGAACCGTGCCGAGAACCGGCACCTTGAGCTCCCGCTCGACCTCATCGATCGAGCGGAAGGAGTCGTCGAGGTATTCGGTGATGAGGATCGCCCCGATGCCGCAGCCGGCGCCGAACAGCACGGCGAGGAGGATGATCTTGAGCGGGTCGGGCTTCACCGGCTCGATCGGCTTCTCCGCGCGCTCGATGATCGTCATGCTGAGTCCGAGGTTCGTCGACTGGACGGCCTCGGTGACCCGCGCGGAGGTCTTCGATTCGAGAAAGGCCTTGTAGATCGCGCGGTTCGTCTCGACCTCCTGCGTGAGCCGGCTGGATTCCCGCTCGAGCGCCGGCCGGCGCTCGTAGCTCAGGGAGTACCCGTCGAGGTAGCTCTGGAGCTTCCGGTCGACGGAGACGTAGTACTCGTTGAGAGACCGCTGGTAGTAATACTCGATGATGAGCGGATGGAGGTCGGGCGAGGCGGACGAGTACTCCGCCTGAACGAGCTCGGTGATGCGGCTCCGGAGCGCCGCCGTTCCGTCGTCCCACTGCTCGGAAGGCATCTCCGGCTGATTGCCGCCCGTGAGGTTCCGCAGGAGCTTTTCCTCCCCGTATCCGACGAGCTTGTTCTCGATCGCGCGGATCGATTCGTCGTCGGTGATGCGATCGGAGGTCGGCACGAGGCTCGTGAGGCCGAGAAGGCGCTCGCGCACGCGGCGATACGCTATGCCGCTGCGGTCGGCTTCGGACTTCACCGTCTGCTTGAGCGCCTGGGCGTAATGTATGTTCGATCCGTTCACCGGATTGTTCGCCGTTTCCGCCGAGGCGAGCTCCCGCTTCACGCGCGAAAGCTCCTTTTCCGAGACGTCGAGCTTCTCCTTGGCGATCGCGAGCTGCTCGTCGCTGAACGCCCCCGCCTGCCTCACGCCCTGAATCTGATCCTGCCTCGTGACCTCGATGAACTTCTCGGCGACCTTGCCGGCGAGAATGAACGCCGTCGCCGGATCGGTGTCGTACACGCCGACGGTGAAGAAGCCCCCGTGGGGTTTTGGACCTCGATCTTTCTCTTGAGCATCCCGACGAGCCGGCGCATGACGAGCTCGTCCACGGGAACGTCCGGCGTGCCCTCCCCCGCCGCCGTCTCGAGGTAGCGCTGCGCGCCCGGCGAACGCTGAATTCCGAGATCCTCGACGACGAGCCTGAGGAAATCGTTGCTCTTCACCCTCGTCTCGATCATCGCCCGGTGCCGCTGGTTGCGCAGCTGATCGCGGTTGTCCGCGGAGGGCTGTACGTAACGGTCCATGGTCGGCGCGAGGATGTTCTTGTCCTCGATGGCGATCATCGTATGCGACTCGTAGATCGGGGTCAGGCGGCGCGCGCCGGCGACGGCGATCCCGGCCGAGAGAACGAGCGGCACGGCGAGATAGAACCTTTTCCGCCAGAAGACCTTCCAGTACGCGTGGAGATTGATCCGGCTCGGCTCGGCGTCGGGAACCACTTTTCTGACCTGATCCACTGCTTCACCCTATCTCTGCGTGACGATGACGGCGGTCACGGTGGCCGCCGTCGTGATGATGCCGATGAGGAACGCGGGGGTCGTGAATATCGAAACGAGGGAGCTCCTTCGGGGCACGTTCACCGTGTCCCCCGGCAGCACGAGAGGGTTGTGGCGGGCGTCGCCCGTCTCGAGGAATCTTTTGACGTCGTAGCGCGTCGTCTGCGTGCCGCCGCGGGGCAGCGGGCGGATGATCGTCACCTTCCCGAGCGACGCCGCATCCGTCCATCCTCCCGCCGCGAGCAGCGCGTCCACGAGACGTTTGCCGTCGCTCAGGGTGTACGGAGCGGGGCTCGCGACGGCGCCGACGACGGTGACGGCGCCCGCGCTCGTCTGCGCGGCCGCGCCGCGCTCGGGGACGATGACCGTATCCCCCGGCCGCAGCGGCGGCAGCGTCGAGAGATCGCCGAGATCGAGCGCGCGCTGCACGTTGACGTAGGTCGTCGTCGTGCTGTCTCCCGAGACGCGGATGAGCCGCACGGCATCGAGCGACGCCGCCGGCGTCGTCCCGCCGGCCTCCCGGATCGCGTCCCAGAGGTTCGCGGCGACCGCGAGATCGTACTTGTCAGGCCTCGCGACCTGGCCCTGCACGTAGACGAAGGTGCGGGATTCGGCGCCGATGAGCGTGATCGAGATCGTCTGCACGCTCGGATAGAGCTCCTGAAGCGCCCGGAGCAGCGTTCCGCGCGCCTCCTCGACGGTGAGACCCTCCACCCTGACCGGTCCGACGATCGGCAGGCTCACGTTTCCGCGCGCGTCGATGTCGAGGAGCCTGCCGAGATCCTCCCGCTGGGGCACCGACAGCTGAATCGCATCGCCCGGACGAAGCCGGATCTCTTGAGCGACCGTCTCCGCGGGCGCCGCCAGCGCCGCGGCGAGGAGCGCAACGCACAGTACTCTTGAAATATTCACGGAAGGTTCCGCCTTTCGCCTGATCCGCGCGTATCGTACCGAGTCCGCGAGGCGTCTGTAAAGGAAAAAGGGCCGCGCCGTCAAGCCCCGCGGTACCACGCGAGGGTCTTCCGGAGCCCCTCGGCGAACGGCACCCTCGCCTCGTAGCCGAGGAGGCGCCGGGCCGCCGATATGTCGGCGTGGGAATGCTTCACGTCCCCCTGCCGCGGCGGCGCGTAGCGGGGCGCGATCGAGATCCCGAGCTCCTCGCGCATCATGCCGAAAAGCTCGTTCAGGGTGTACCGCGCGCCGCAGGCGATATTGACGACCTGCCCGCGCGCCTCCGCGCACAGCGATGCGCGGATGTTCGCGTCGACGACGTTCTCGATGAACGTGAAATCCCTGCTCTGCTCGCCGTCCCCGTATATCGTCGGCTGCGTGCCCGCGAGAAGGTGCGAGGCGAAGATGGGGATGACGGCGGCGTACTGGCTCCGCGGGTCCTGCCGGGGACCGAAGATGTTGAAATAGCGCAGCGACACGGTGGGAAGGCCGTACACCTGGGCGTACACGGAGCAGTAGTGCTCGCCCGCGAGCTTGCTCGCGGCGTACGGCGAGAGCGGCCGCGGCGCCATCGTTTCGATCTTCGGCAGCGTCTCGGAATCGCCGTACGCGGAGCTCGACGCCGCGTACACGAGCCGCTTCACGCCCGCCCGGCGCGCCTCCTCGAGAACGACGAGCGTTCCGCGGAGATTGACGTCGGTGACGAGGACCGGGTCCTCGATGCTGCGCGGCACCGACGCGAGCGCCGCCTGATGGAGGACGTAGTCGACGCCGGCCATGGCGCCGCGCACGGCCTTCTCGTTCCGTATGTCCCCGCGGATGAACGTGAGCGCGTCGCGTATATGCGAGATGTTTTTCTCGTAGCCGGTCGAAAGGTCGTCGAACACGACGACCTCCTCGCCGCGGCGTACGAGCGCCTCGGCGATGTTCGACCCGATGAATCCGGCTCCGCCGGTTACCAGATACCGTGCCATGTATACTCCCCGCGTTCCTCTTCGATCCTCGTTCCGAACGCCGCTGAGAACGACTCCCCGACGGCGCGCCCCTCCCGGTCATCCCTGATACTATACCGCGACGGCTCCCGCGGCACAACGCTCACGACGGCGCCTCGCCGCGGAGCGCGCCGTAGCTGAGAATGCCGTTCTTTCCCTTCGATTTCGCCGCGTAGAGCGCGGCGTCAGCCCGTTCGATGAGCGTTTCGACGGTACGCGCGTCGTCCGGATAGACCGCGGCGCCGATGCTGCACGTGAGGAGCCCCTCCCGCCGTTCGTCGAACTTGAACTCCCGGACCGCCTCGAGGATCCGTTCGCCGAGGCGCAGCGCCCCGTCGAGCGTCGTCTGCGGCAGGAGCAGCGCGAACTCGTCGCCGCCGTATTTCGCGACGAGATCGATCTCCCGGCAGCTCCGCGTGACGACCCCCGCGATGTCCTTCAGCGCCCGGCTCCCCGAAAGATGCCCGTAGCGGTCGTTGTACTCCTTGAGATTGTCGACGTCCATCATGAGATACGAGAACGGATAGCCGAAGCGGCTCGCGCGCTTGATCTCGAGATGTATGGAGCGGATCAGAAACCGGTAGTTGTAGATCCCCGTGAGACCGTCCGTGATCGATTCCATCTCGAGCTTCTTGTAGAGAAGGTAGTTCTCGAAGGCGATCGCCGCGTGGTTCGCCATGACGGTGAGCAGGTGGATGTCCTCTTCCGTGAAGCGGCGCCGCAGCGGGTCGTTCATCGCGAGGATGATCCCGAAGAGCGCGTTCTTGGCCATGAGCGGCGCGGAGATGACGGTGCTCGAGGCGTCCTCGTCGCGGAGAAACTCGTTCGCGAGGATCGACAGATCGAGGGAGAACACGTTGTCCGCCGTCTTCGATTCCTCGTACTCCCGCTGCAGCCAGTTGACGATGCCCGCGGATTCCGGAAGGTCCTCGACGGTGACCTTTTTTCCGC
The DNA here is from genome assembly GCA_020060525.1 of bacterium. GTDB lineage: Bacteria > Krumholzibacteriota > Krumholzibacteriia > Krumholzibacteriales > Krumholzibacteriaceae > SSS58A. Next base: position 4,752 of record JAGUZZ010000081.1, read on the forward strand.
GCTCCTGCGTCTGGCCGGTGTACTTGACGATCCGATGGTTGTCGAGGAGGATGAGGTACACCTTGCGCGAGGGAAGGATCGTGAGCGCGTTGTCGAGGATCTTCTGGAATATGATCCGGTTGTCCTTCCCCGAGCTGATGAGGCTCGCGACCTCGGTGAAGGTCTTGAAAAGCAGGTCTCTTTCGTCGAGCGTTCTGACCATACGGCGCGGTCTCCCTCGAAAGGGCTGAAAAATTGCAAGAGATATGCCATGAAATGCCGCAGCGACCGCCGGTTGCGCGAAATACGGCGCCGCGGATCGGAATACGGCCGGCGCGTTTCAGGGCTTTCCCCTGAGTCCCTTCCCGTACTCGACTATCTCCTTGATATTCTTATAGATATGATAGCCGATAAAGGAGTTCATAACGAGGACGACGCCGGGAAGAGCGAGCCTCCAAAACGAAGGAACGGCCCGAAAACTCGTCCGCATGATGCGGATCGTGGAGGCGAAGAGGATCCAGAGGAAGAGAAAGAGGACGATTTTCACCACTAAAACGGTGAACAGCGAGTAATAGTACTCCCTCGTGCGGTCGATCTTCCGCCCGAACGAGGAACGCATCCGTCTCGACCTCGAGGGCGGTTTGAACCCCATGATCACCGTCGCGTGCCCCCTCTAGCGCACGGCCGCGAAGCGGCCACCGAGCTTCGACTGCGAAGAGCCGTCGTAGACGACGAGGCGGTACAGGTAGACGCCGGAGACGAGCGTCTCGACGCCGGGGAAGAGGCTTCCGAGCGGGAGACAGTTGAGACCAGCCACGAGAGGCCTCCCCCACCGCTCCCCGGCGTATGCCGAGCCCACGCGCTCTCCCTCGACGTTCAGAAGCTCGATATAGACGTCCACCGGCCGCGCGAGGTTCATGCAGAACGCCCCCGCGGCAAGCCCCCCGCGAACGGGGTTCGGCTGCACCGCGTGCCTGAGAACCGCCCCGCCCCCGGCGCCTTCGACGGCGAAGCGCAGACTCGCTTCGTCGTTCCCGTCCTCGTTATCCATGCCGGTCACGCGGATCGCCGCGCGGACGACGTTCTCCCCCGCGTCCTCCGGTCCGAGAACGACCGATACGACGAACCCTGCCTCGTCGAGCGCGGCGGGCGCGGGAGCGTCGCTCCCAATGAGCGCGCGCGAGTCCCCGCCGGTCCTCAGAGATAGATCCATGCGAACGGACGAACCGGAAGGCGGATCGGACGAGCCGGTGTTTCGCGCGCGCGCCCATATGCCGATCGTGTCCCCGACCGAAAACGCCCTGCGCGTCGTGGGGCGGCCCCGGCGCGTCAAGATGATATCGGACGGAAGCATCGCGATCTCCGCCGGAGCGGCGCCGAGACCGTCGAGGAAGCCGGCGGCCGCGTCCGCGATCCGGGCCGTCTGCTCGACGTCTATCCGGTCCGGCGTATCGAGGAGCGAATGGTAGTACGGATACGCCACGTGCCCGTCGTCGAGCGGCTCCATGACGAGGATCGCCGGGATCCCCGCATCCAGGAAGGAGACATGATCGGAGCTGATGACGCCGGAATCGAAGGCTTCGACGGCGAGGGCGGGCCCCGCGGCGGCGATATGAGCGACGATCAGGTCGGACAGCCATCCCGAGATGGGGTTCGCGAGCACGGTGATCCCGCGAACGCCTTCCCGGGGCCAGCCGAGCATGTCGAGGTTGATGACGCCGATGATCCGCCCGTCGTATGCCTCGTCGATGCGCCGGACGAAATCCGCGCTCCCGAGAAGATCGAGCTCCTCGGCTGAGAAGAGAGCGAAGAGAACGTCGAAGGGGGGCGCTTCGGAGCCCGCTCCGAGAACCCGCGCCGCCTCGAGCAGCGCCGCCGCGCCGGTCGCGTTGTCGTTCGCGCCCGGAGCGGGCCACGTTCGCCAGTTCTCGCGCCAGCCCGTCGTCCTGACGGCCGTGGCGTCGAAGTGCGCGGACAGAATGAACGCGCCGGAAACGGCCCCCGTTCCCTCGATGCGCGCGACGATGTTCTCCGCCGTGAAGGAGCTGTCGGCGTATACGAACGGGAAGGCGATCCGCTGCGCGGGATTCCCGGTGTACCGCGAAAGACGCGCCGCGAGGGTGTCGGCGACCTCTCGAATCGCGGCCTCGCGCGGCGCGAAACGCGTGCGCGGCTCTCCGGTCGAAGGGTCGACGGCGAGCCACGATATCGCGGCCGCGATCGAATCGCGGTCGACGGGC
>JAGUZZ010000039.1:0-11399 GCA_020060525.1 bacterium
CACAGATTCGGATTCCCGATGGATCGGGCCGCACTGCGCTCGCCCAATTGGCCGATCGAATACGGGATCGGGATGATGCGTTTCCAACTGCCGCGGTTATTGACTCCTTTCGCTGCTATGCCATCGGTGTTCGGTCACACGGGTTCGACTGGTTGCTGGTTGTTCTACTGTCCCAAATTGGATGTGCTGCTCTCAGGCAGTGTTGAAGATGCAACGGCGGGAGCTGTGCCATTCAGGATCGTGCCCAAGATACTGAGCATATTGTCCAAGGCCGAGTGGCGGGTTCGTGAGTCGTCGTACTGAGAGGGTATTATTGCAGGATCATGAGCCTAACCGGCAGATTCAGGCTACATTTGGCAGCGCGCCTGACCTGCGTCGCTTGCCAGAAACAACGTTGGCGGGGCAACTACCGGTCGTCGCAAGAGTGCGACGCGAGGAGGCCGCATGTCCAATCCATCCCTTATCACTGCATTATTTGCCGCAGGTGATGCCGGCGAATTCGAGGCGTTCGATGAGTACCTCCACGACGACGTGGTTGTCCATGCTCCCGCGGGGCTTTCGACTGTGGGACTTGAGAGTGAGTGCGAATCCTGGCGCAAGGCCAAGTCGGTGATGCCGGACATACATCATGAGATCATAGATGTTTTTTTCGGCCCCACCGCTGAAGCCGCTCGTTCAATCGTCACAGGCACGATGTATGGGTCCTACGGGGGGATCTCCTCGGAAGGGCGAGCCTTCAAGATAGATCAGGCTGTGTTCGCGCGTATCAGAGACGGCAAGATCGCGGAGCTGTGGGAGATCGTCGATACCGCCGTGCTCCGTGAGCAGTTGGATGAGACGCCCCGGTAGGCGAGTCAGGCTCCGGCGAACCAGGAGACTCTACGATGGCTAAGCAGCAGACCGTCCTTCTCGTCGGCGGCACCGGACGCACCGGCCGGCGCGTCTTGAAGCGGCTTTTAAGAAGCGGCATCAGCGTCCGTGCTGTCGTGCGATCCGCCCGGAAGCTTCCGCCGGGTGCCGCGGACGATCCCAATCTGACGGTTGTCGAGGCCGATCTTCTGTCTCTCGGCGATGAAGACCTCCTGAGCCAAATCCGCGGCTGCGATGCCGTCATCTCGTGTCTTGGTCACGTTCCCGACTTCAAGGGCATCTTCGGACCGCCGCGCGACCTCGTCACGCGGGCCGTAACGAGGCTATGCCGAGCGATCGAGACGCTGCGGCCCGCGGAACCGGTCAAGTTCATTCTCATGAGCAGCGTCTCGGTGAATCGCCCGGGGGGCCTCGACACGCGTCGCGGGACGTTCGAAAGGGCGGTCATGTGGATTCTCCGCGGCCTCGTCCCTCCGGCCATGGACAACCAACGAGCGGCGGACTTCCTCTGTCGCGAGATCGGGACGGCCGATTCGTTCGTCCAGTGGGTCGCGGTCCGCCCGGACACGCTTCGGGAAGGCGATGTTTCGGAGTACTCGCTGCACGACGGCCTTGTAAGCAGCCTCTTTGCCCCGGACAGCACCAACATGGCCAATGTCGCGCACTTCATGTGCGAGTTGGCCACAAACTCGAAGGCGTGGGACGACTGGAAGGGCAAGCTGCCCGTAATTATCAACGCTGCTATTTCGAGGAGCGGCGGCAGGTAGTCGGGGACCTTACTCGCGATGCGCCTGACAGTCCGCTTCGCGGCCTGCAGGCGACGGCAGCGAGAGAACGTGAGCCGACGGAGCCGAAACAATTGAAAATGCCGTTAAGAACTCTACTGATCGTCTTGGGCACGCTTTGCGTGGCATTGGGAATGCTCGGCATGCTTTTGCCGGTGTTGCCCACCACTCCCTTCCTACTGCTGGCCGCCATCTGCTATGCTCGCAGCTCGGAAAGGTTCTATCGCCGGCTCATAACCAATCGTTGGTGCGGAGAATACATCAGGAACTATCGAGAAGGCAGAGGCATACCGCTCAAGCAGAAGGTGCTCACCATCCTGCTGCTGTGGCTGGTAATCGGCTCTACGGTGTGGTCGACGATTTCGCAATGGTGGATACGGTTGATTCTGTTTGGTATTGCCGTCGGCGTTACTGTTCATCTGGTGAGGATAAAGACCTACAAGTCGAAAACGCAGCCTTATAATGAGCTTGCCATGACGAAACAAGCGTTCGTGATCAGAGATGAGACGGAGTCCGATGCCGCCGCCATTACGCAGGTGACCGTCGCCGCCTTCGAAACACTGTCGGTCAGCGATCAGACGGAGCGGTTCATTATCGAAGCGCTGCGTTCCGCGAAGGCTCTGACCGTATCGTTGGTCGCGGAATTGGATGGCCGTATCGTGGGGCACATTGCGTTTTCACCCGTGGCCGTTTCCGACGGCGCCACGGATTGGTATGGACTCGGACCGGTTTCGGTGCTGCCTGAGTATCAGCGCCGGGGCGTCGGCAAAGCCCTGATACAGGAAGGACTATCACGATTAAGGAAGCTGCATGCCAAAGGATGCTGTCTCGTGGGGCATCCGCAATACTACAGGAAATTCGGTTTTGAAAACGTCGCCGGACTCGCCCTCGAGGGCGTTCCGCAGGAGGTGTTCTTCGCTCTTTCATTTGACGGGCACGTCCCGCGGGGCGCCGTCATGTTTCACGAGGCATTCAAGGCGAACGGCAAACAAGGCTCAGAAGCCGACGGCTAGCCGAGTTTCCGGGCGAATGAAAACAAGAGAAGGATCGGCGTCGCCCGGCTCTGCACACGAGGAACAAGGAGGTCCCATGCGCCGTATTCTCGCGACCATTCTCGCGTTTCTGATCTCGTTCTCTTTTGGCTCCGGCATCGAGAGTCGGGAACGAACTCAACCGCAGCCTCAAAACGTGTCGTTCCGCAGCGACGGCGATCTGATTCACGCCGTTTTGTTTCGCGGGGCGGGTGACGGCGCGCACCCTACGGCGATACTTCTGCACGGTTTCCCGGGAGGTCAGGGCGATATTTTCGGAATCGGGGCCGCCATTTCGGCGGACGGCTGGAATGCGCTTGCTTTGAACTATAGGGGCATGTTCCAGAACGAGGGCACCCACACTCCGCTGCATACCCTGGCGGATGCCGCGGCGGCGCTTGACTATCTGGATAGCGCTCCTTTCGACTTCATCGCCAAGGGCCGATGTGTCGCCATCGGATACAGCTACGGCGGATGGGTGGCGCTGATGACCGGGGCACGCGATTCACGCGTGTCCGGCGCGGCCGGAATAGGGGCCGGCAACGTGGGGGCAATCGCCGAGGACATAAGCGGCGATCCGAAGATCAGAGCGCACTGGGAAGATACTTTTGAAAAATCGATGCGGGGAAATCCTGCCAGGGGCCTTGGAGGAAAGATGACCGTCGAGGAGATCCTCGCGAATTCGTCCGAACTCGACATTCGCAATCAGGGCGATGCGCTCAGCCGGAAGCCGGTTCTGCTCATCGGAGGCTGGAGGGACGACGCGGCGCCGTTGGAGAAGTTCATGATTCCCATCTCGAGAGCGATCGAAGCAGTTGACGGCGGCAAGCTGACGCCGATCGTTGTCGACGACGGCCATACTTTTCGAGATACTCGGGATGAGGTTCTTGCGGCCGTGCGGAAGTGGTTGCAGGACGATTGTCGTCCGATGCTGAAGCCGTGACTCGGCCCGACATGCGGCTGACGGCCGACGCCGTGCGCCGCCTGCGGAGTACGCGCGCGACGGCCCGCGGAGAGAGAAGACAGCAAAGCGGATGTTCGGGGGTTCAAGATGTCAAAAGCCTTTCCTGATCCCATAGCGAAATTGCCGGAAGCCGACATGCCGTTCGAGGGCGTGAAGGCCTATCTGTCTCAATCGGACGACCATCAAATAGTATTCATGGAATTCTCGAAGGACGTCGTCGTACCCGAGCATTCGCACGAGAGCCAATGGGCCGTGGTGCTCGAAGGCAGGATCGACATCGTGATCGGAGGCGTGGCCCGGACGCTCGGAAAAGGCGACCAGTACTTCATTCCCAAGGGGGTGAAGCATTCGGCCAAGGTTTTCGCCGGCTACGCGGACGTTACGTTCTTCAATCAGAAGGATCGGTATCGAGAGAAATAGCGATGCGGCGCCGATTCCGCTGACGGCCGCGGCCGGGTCAAAGCGCGGAGGATACGGCATCGGCGTAATGCGGCCGGGCGCCGCAAGCTTGGGCGCGACGATACGAGATACCGGAGGGTCATTGCCATGAGCGATACCGCAATCTACGTTTCGAAGAGCACGGTGAAGAGTCTCTGGCAGGAATACCGCATCTACGGCGATCGATTGGAGTTCGAGACGCCTTTCGGCGGCATGACCGTTCCGTTCGATCGGGTGGAACGGATCGACGTTTCGGAGTCGGAGGTGAGAGGGCTCCTCAGAGGCGATCTTCACCTGAAGGATTTTCGTCCGGCCCTGAAGCTGGATTGGGCGAACTTCCTCGAACACGTCGTTCTCGACAAGAGCGAAGGATGCGTCCGGCGAGTGCTCTTCACTCCCGACGATCCGGTTGCGTTCAAGAAAGCCATGGAAGGCGCGCTCGACCGGTACCGGAAGAGAAGGACGCTCTGATATCGGTTTGCCGGGCGGCATGGCCGGCGGAATCGGCGGCGGACATGAAATCACAGAAAGATATCAAGAAGGCGTACAAGGAACGGAAAAAGGACGCCGGCGTCTTCCAGGTGAAGAACACGGTGAACGGCAAGGTCTTGCTCGGGAGCAGCCTGAACCTCGAGGGGCCGTTGAACGGCCACAGGTTCATGCTCGCGATCGGACGCCATCGCAACGAAGCTCTCCAGAGGGAATGGAACGAATTCGGTCCGGACGCGTTCGTTTTCGAGATTCTGGAGGTCGTAAAGGTCGGAAACGATCCGGGTTTCAATCTGGACGACGAGCTGACGCTGCTCGAGCAGATCTGGCTCGAGAGGCTTCAACCGTTCGGCGAGCGGGGGTACAACGTCGATTCGGAGATTCGCCAAGCGTGACGCCGGCGAATCGCGGCGCCGCAGAATCTTCGAGAAGGCGCGATCGAGACGCCCTGCCGCCGGCAGGCCCTGTGGAACCGGCGAAAATGCCCTTCTGAGCCGGCATGGACGGGCGGGCGAAGCTGATGCTTCGAGACCGGCAAGCGGAAAGGAGGCGCATTCCATGGATATTCTCCGCGCGATCGGCGGCACATCGATGGTCCGGCTGCGCGCGGTCGTGCCGGCCGACTGCGCGGAGATCTTCGCGAAGCTCGAGTGGGAGAACCCCACCGGCAGCATGAAGGATCGGATGGCGAACGCCGTGATCTCGCGGGCGGAGGCGGACGGCCGCTTGAAGCCCGGGTACGCCGTCGTCGAGTACACGGGCGGCAGCACGGGGACGTCGCTCGCGCTGGTCTGCGCCGCGAAGGGCTACCGGATCCGTATCGTGAGCTCCGACGCGTTCAGCCGGGAGAAGAGGGATCATATGGCCGCCCTGGGCGCCGAGCTCACGCTCGTCCCCAGCGAGGGCGGCCTCACGACGAAGAAGCTGATCCTCGACATGATCGAAGCCGCCCGCGCGCTGAGCCGAGAGCCCCGCTCGTACTGGACCGACCAGCTCAACAACCTCGACAGCGTCGCCGGCTACTTCCCGCTCGGCGAAGAGATCTGGAGTCAAACGAAGGGAGAGGTCGACGCCTTCGTTCACTGCGCGGGGACGGCGGCTTCTTCGCGCGGGGTCGCCACCGTGTTGAAACGGCACAAGCCAGGCGTCGAGATCGTCGTCGTCGAACCCGCGGAGTCCTCCGTGCTGCTGGGAGGCCGGCCGGGACCTCACAAGATCGAAGGGGTCGGGATCGGCTACACGCCGCCGCTTTGGGAGCCCTCTCTCGTGGACGGGATAGAGGCGGTCGAGACGGAGGAGGCGAAAGAAATGACACGGCGCCTCGCGCGGGAGGAGGCTCTCTTCGCGGGGACGTCGTCGGGCGCGAACGTCGTCGCGGCGATTCGAGTCGGGAAGCGCCTCGGACCGAAAGCCAAGGTGGTCACGCTCATGTGCGACTCAGGTCTCAAGTATCTCAGCACCGACGTATATACGCGAGGCTGAATGCATCGGGCGGCCGCGACGCCGAGTCAAAAGAGACGGCTATGAAAATGCCACAGGCATAGAATGGACGTGAGGATATGAGCGGCCACGAGCATCACGAACACGACGTACGCCATGAGCACGCGGCCGGCCATGGCGCGCACGGCGGCGACGCCGGTATGCTCAGGAGCGACCGAAGCGGGCGCGAGGTCGCACATGTCGCGCACGGCGCGCACGGGGGAGCTCCCGCCGGGCGCGAGCGCGGGCACGAGCGTCATCATGCGGGCATGGTCGCCGATTTCAAGAAGCGGTTCTTCGTATCGCTCGCCGCGACCGTTCCCATTCTGCTCCTCTCGCCGATGTTCCTTCATCTGTTCGGTATCGAGCACGGCCTCGAATTCGCGGGAAGCTCGTACGTGCTCTTCGCGCTCGCGAGCTTCGTCTATTTCTACGGCGGTATGCCGTTTCTGAAGGGCTTCGCCGGCGAGCTTCGCCCGCCGCGCCCCGGCATGATGACGCTCGTCGCGGTGGCGATAACGACGGCGTATCTCTACAGCGTCGCCGTGACGTTCGGCATGAGCGGCATGAGCTTCTTCTGGGAGCTCGCGACCCTCGTCGACATCATGCTGCTCGGACACTGGCTCGAGATGCGCTCGATCATGGGCGCTTCCCGCGCGCTCGAGGAGCTCGCGAAGCTCGTGCCCTCTCAGGCGCATCGGCTGACCGAAAACGGCGAGATCGTGGACGCGCCGATCGCCGAGCTGCGCGTGGGGGATCGTGTGATCGTCCGCCCCGGCGAGCGGATCCCCGCGGACGGCGCGGTGCGCGAGGGCGGGGGAGCGGTCGACGAGTCGATGCTCACGGGCGAGTCGAAGCCGGTCGAGAAGAAACCGGGCGCTCTCGTGACGGGCGGTTCTCTCAACGGCGAGGGCTCGCTCACGGTCGAAGTGCGCAAGATCGGAAGCGATTCGTTCCTTGCGCAGGTCGTCGAGCTCGTGCGGAAGGCTCAGGCGAGCAAATCCCGGACGCAGGATCTCGCGAATCGAGCCGCCATGTGGCTCACGATCGTCGCCCTCGGGGGAGGAGCCGTCACGCTCGTCGTCTGGCTTGCGGTGCTGCAGAGAGATTTCGCGTTCGCGCTCGAGCGCGCCGTGACGGTCATGGTTATCGCCTGCCCGCACGCGCTCGGCCTTGCGGTGCCTCTCGTGACCGCCGTCTCCACCTCCATCGCGGCGCGCAACGGGCTCCTCATACGGAATCGCGCGGCCTTCGAGCGCGCGCGGGAGATCGACGCGATCGTGTTCGACAAGACGGGAACGCTGACCGAGGGACGTTTCAGCGTTACCGACGTCGTTCCGCTCGACGCCTCTTTCGATCGCACGCGGCTCGTGCGGCTCGCCGCGTCGGTGGAGCTTCATTCCGAGCATCCGATCGCCCGAGCGATCGCCGCGTCCACGGACGAATACCTCCCCGTGGAGGGGTTCCGGGCGATTCCCGGGAAGGGGGCCGAGGGCCTGATCGAGGGAAAGTCGATTGTCGTCGCGAGCGCCGGGTATCTGCGCGAGAAGGGCGTCCCCCTCGACGACGCGAGAGTCGACCGCTTGAGGGCCGAAGGGAAGACGCTCGTGTTCGTGCTCGCCGGCGGAACGCCCGCCGGCGTCGTCGCTCTCGGCGACGCGGTCCGACCCCAATCGCGGGAGGCGATCGCGAGTCTCGCCTCGATGGGGATCCGGAGCATGATGCTTACCGGGGACGGCAGACTCGTCGCCGAGAGGGTGGCGCGCGAGACGGCGATCGAGGAGTTCTTCGCCGAGGTTCTGCCGCACGAGAAGGCCGCGAAGATCGCGGAAGTGCAGGCGCGCGGCCTGGTCGTCGCGATGACCGGCGACGGCGTGAACGACGCTCCAGCGCTCGCGCAGGCTGACGTCGGAATCGCCGTCGGAGCGGGGACCGACGTCGCGGTCGAAACGGCCGACGTCGTTCTCGTGAAGAGCGATCCGCTCGACGTCGTGGCCCTGATGCGACTTTCGCGGGCGACCTACGGCAAGATGGTCCAGAACCTCTTCTGGGCGACGGGGTACAACGCCGTCGCGATTCCGCTCGCGGCGGGAGTGCTCCACGGCGCGGGGATCGTTCTGAGCCCCGCCGCGGGCGCCGTGCTGATGTCCCTCAGCACCATCATCGTCGCGGTGAACGCGCGCCTGCTCAAGCTCTGACCGCGAGTCGCGCCGGCCGGGGCGCCCGGCCGGGATCATCTCGCGGAGACGATCAGTGAATGGAGATGCGGTCATGAAACATGCGATCCTCTTCGCAACCCTCGCGATATCGTTTCTTTCGGCCGCGCCGGTCCTCTGCGGAACCGTCGACGAGCTCGCTCTCGAGGTGCGTTCCGCCGAGGTCGCCTTCGCGAAGACGATGGCCGCGCGCGACCAGGCCGCCTTCGGGGAGCACGTCGCCCGGGAGGCGCTCTTCTTCGGAAGCAAAGGAGTCCTTCGCGGGAAGTCGGCGGTGATGGAGGGTTGGAAGCGATTCTTCGAAGGGCCGGAGGCGCCGTTCTCGTGGGAGCCCGAGCAGGTGGAAGTGCTCGACTCGGGAACGCTCGCCCTCAGCTCGGGACCGGTCCGCGATCCCGAAGGGAAGCGTATCGGCACCTTCAACTCCGTCTGGCGCCGCGAAGCCGACGGAACATGGAGGGTCGTTTTCGACAAGGGATGCCCTCCGTGCGACTGCCCGCCGGGTCCTTGAGATCGCATCATGGGGGGCGAGCGATCCACGCGCGAATCCAGAGGCCGTGGGGCTCGACCTCGCCCTGCGATACGATGCCCCGCGAAAAAGCGCTTGATTTCAAGCGATTGTCTCTGCTACAAATAGGCGGACTTGTTTCCGTATCCGAATCGCGCTCCGGCGAGCGTCGTCGCGTTCCGTGCTCGCATCGGGGCGGCAGCCGTCGGGTTTCCCGTCGCACATACAGAAAGGGCGTTCCGCAAGCGGGGTGACATGAACAAAATTCTCGAAAAGGAATTCATCACGCCGTTCGTCTTCCGCATGAAGGTCGAGGCGCCGGAGATCGCGCGAAAGCGCAAGGCCGGGCAGTTCATCATTCTTCGCACGTGCGACGCGGGGGAGCGCATCCCGCTCACGATCGCCGACGGAAACGCCGAGGAGGGCTGGATCGAGCTCGTCGTGCAGGTCGTGGGAAAGACGACGAAGCAGCTCTCGGCGCTCGCCCCCGGACAGGAGATCTGCGATCTCGCGGGGCCGCTCGGCAAACCGACGCACATCGAGCTCTTCGGCACCGTCGTCATCGTCGGCGGCGGGATCGGCATCGCCCCCTCGCACCCGATCGCGCAGGCGATGAAGCGCGCGGGGAACCGCGTCATCACGATCCTCGGCGGCCGCACGAAGGACCTCGTCATCATGGAAGAGAAGATGCGCGCGACGAGCGACCGCGTCCTCGTCACGACCGACGACGGCTCCTACGGCATGAAGGGGCTCGTCACCGACGCGATCCAGAAGCTCGTCGACGAGGGTGAAAAGATCAATCTCGTCGTCGCGATCGGCCCGCCCGTCATGATGAAGTTCGTGAGCCTGCTCACGAAGAAGTTCGACATCCCGACCCTCGTGAGCCTCAACACGATCATGGTCGACGGCACCGGCATGTGCGGCGCCTGCCGCGTCACGGTCGGGGATCAGACGAAGTTCGTCTGCGTCGACGGCCCCGAGTTCGACGGGCACAAGGTCGATTTCGACGAGATGATGAAGCGCCTGCGGGCCTACGAGACCGACGAGAAGGTTTCCCGGGAGCGCTACGAGCAGGGCTGCTGCGGAAAACACCGCTAAGCAAGGAGGCAAGCGGCGCGAGCGCCGCGTCACGCGATGGAAGCGAAGAATCTCACGACGAAGGAACGGCTCCAGATCCCGCCGGTCGATATGCCGGAGCAGGATCCCCGCGAACGCGTCCGCAACGTGAACGAGGTGCCGATCGGCTACGACGCGGCGATGGCGCTCACCGAGGCGCAGCGCTGCCTCCAGTGCAAGAACGCGCCGTGCGTGAAGGGCTGTCCGGTCGAGATCGACATCCCCGCCTTCATCAAGTGCATCGTCGAGGGAAGGCACCGCGACTCCATCAACAAAATCAAGGAGACGAACATACTCCCCGCCGTCTGCGGCCGCGTCTGCCCGCAGGAGGAGCAGTGCCAGAAGGGGTGCGTCGTCGGCAAGGCCCACAAGGACGTCGGCAAGGCGGTCCAGATCGGCAAGCTCGAGCGCTTCGCGGCCGACTGGGAGATGGAGCAGGGAGAGGCGGAGGTGCCCGTCATCAAGGCCTCGACGGGGAAACGCGTCGCGGTCGTGGGCTCCGGTCCCGCCGGGCTCACCGTCGCGGCCGACGTGCGGCGCGAGGGGCACGACGTGACGGTCTTCGAGGCGCTCCACAAACCGGGGGGCGTCCTCATCTACGGGATCCCCGAGTTCCGGCTCCCGAAGCGCATCGTGATGCGCGAGGTGCGGAACCTCGAGCGGATGGGCGTCACCGTCCGCACGAACTACGTCGTCGGGAAGACCTCGACGATCGACGAGCTCTTCGACGAGGGGTTCGACGCGGTCTTCGTCGGCACCGGCGCCGGGCTCCCGCTCTTCATGCGCATCCCCGGCGAGAACCTGAACGGCGTCTACTCGGCGAACGAATACCTCACCCGCGCGAACCTCATGGCGGCGTACTCATTCCCCGATTCCGACACGCCGATCGCCCGCGCGAGGAACGTCGCCGTTTTCGGCGGCGGCAACGTCGCGATGGACGCGGCGCGGACGGCGCTGCGTCTCGGCGCGGAGAACGTGTATCTCATCTACCGCCGCTCCAAGGCCGAGATGCCCGCGCGAGTGGAGGAGGTCCATCACGCCGAGCAGGAGGGGGTTCAGATGATGCTCCTCCAGAACCCCATCCGCCTCATCGGCGACGACAACGGCTGGGTGCGCGAGGTCGAGTGCATCAAGATGGAGCTCGGCGAGCCCGACGCTTCGGGCCGCCGCCGTCCCGTGCCGATTCCGGGGAGCGAGGTACGCACGCCGATCGACGCCTGCATCGTCGCGATCGGCAACGCCTCGAATCCGCTCGTGCCGGCGACGACCCCCGATATCGCGGTGAACAAGTGGGGAAACATCGTCGCGGACGAGGCGACGCTCAAGACGAGCAAGAAGGCCGTTTACGCGGGAGGCGACATCGTGCTCGGCGCCGCGACCGTTATTCTCGCGATGGGGCAGGGACGGAAGGCCGCGCACGCCATAAACGAATACCTCGCCTCGGGCTCGTGGTGACGAACGGCGATCGCCGATCCTCCCGTCTCCGCGCGCCGCTCGGCCTGG
>JAGUZZ010000204.1:0-4575 GCA_020060525.1 bacterium
AGCGCGCGCCGCGCCCCGCCGAGGAACCCCGCCCGCCCGCCGTGGCTCCCGAGCTCCCCGACGACTTCGCGTTCCGCACGTACCCGTCGCGGGCGCCGGTGCCCTACCGCCGGGATTACGTGATCCTCCGCATGGTGAAACCGCTGTATCCCGCCGACGCGCTCGCCGCCCTGCAGGAAGGGTACGTTCTCGTCGAGGCGTACATCGCCTCCGATGGCTCGGTGGCCGAGGCCTACGCGCGGTCCTCGTTCGGTCCGCGCTCTTTCGAGGAATCGTCTCTCGACGCGGTCCGGCAGTTCCTCTTCAAACCGGTCGTCGAGAAGGATCGCGCGATTTCGTTCTGGGTGAGCTTTCTCGTGCGGTACGAGCTGCGCCGCTAGCGCCCGGCCCGGAGAACCTCGAACTCGACGAGCTTTTCGCCTCGAACGGTGTAGAACGGCATACCGTCGCCCGACGCGAGCTCGAGGTAGGGATGGCGCCGCTTCTCGAGCACGCGCGACATCTCCTCGCGCAGCGGCTCGCCCCCCGACTTCACCTTTGCGGCGGCTTCGACGAGCATCCGCGTGCCGCGGTAGGCGCCGATCACGACCTGATTGCGCTCGCCGGGGGGCTCGTTCACGAGGGAGCAGGCGGCGAGAAACTGGCGTTCGGCCGCGCGCGTCCCGACGTCGGCGGGGAAGATCGCCCCCTCGAGATCCTTTCCCGCCATCCTGATGAGACGGCGCGAGTCCCACGCGCTCGTTCCGAGGAGCTGCACGCCGAACTCGTGATACGACAGCTGGGGAAGGATGAGGATGAGATCCTCTATCTCGGATCCGATGAAGAGGGCTTCCGGCGCGGCGTCCGCGATCCGGCGCAGGATCTCGGTGAAGTCGGTGCTTCCGGGGGGATAGAACGCCGCGTCGACGAGACGGGCGCCGGCGCGCTCGACTTCGTCCGCGAAGAGCGCCGCGTTTCGACGGGAAGCGGGATCGTCGGACGAGAGGTACGCGATGCGCCGCAGCCCGAGACGGCCGCAGGCCATCCGCGCGAGCGCCGCGATCTCCACTTCGGCGCCGACGCTCGTCTGGAACACCCACTTTCCGATGTCGTCGATGCCCTCCTCCGTCGCGACGGGCGAGAGCAGCACCACGCGGGAGAGCTCGGCGACCTGCGCGGCGGCGATCGTCGAGGAGCTGAGGACCTCGCCGAGGAGGGCGTCGACGCGCTCTTCCGCGACGAGGCGCTCCGCCACGGCCCGGCACGTGAGGGGCGCGCCGCGGGTGTCGCCGACGACGAGCTCGACGTTCCCCATCCCCTTCGTCCGGGCCTCCTTGAGGGCGATCGACGCTCCTCGGAGGAACGATTCCCCGAGCGTCGAGTATCTGCCCTCGAGCGGACAGAGAACGCCGATCCGGAACCCCGCCGGGCGGTTCGATCCGGCGGCCCGTGCAGCCGTGACGCCGCACGCGGCGAGCGCCGCGACGATCAGCGCGGCGGCCCGGAAGACCGTTCTCATGGGCGCCTCCCCGGCGGCTCGAACGCCGCCCGTCCGAGGTACGCGAGCGCGAGAGCGTGGTACTCGACCGCGCTCCGAGAGAGCCTCTCCGCCTCCGTCGCGTCGAGCTCCCGCTTCACCTTCCCCGGCACGCCGGCGACGAGCGTGCCCGGCGGCACGACGGTGCCCGGGAGGAGGACGCTGCCCGCCGCGACGATCGATCCCCGTCCGACGCGGACGCCGTCGAGGATGATCGATCCCATGCCGACGAGACACCGGTCCTCGACGACGCACGAGTGCAGGACGGCGCGGTGGCCGACCGTCACCTCTCTCCCGATCACGAGCTCCGGCCCCCCCGTCGTCACGTGGCAGACGCAGAGATCCTGAAGGTTCGACAGCTCGCCGACGCGGATGCGCCAGACGTCGCCGCGGACGACGGCCCCGTGCCACACGCTCGAACGGTCGCCGAGCTCGACGTCGCCGATGACGGACGCCGAGGGAGCGACGAACACGTCGGCGCCGACGCGCGGACGGATCCCTTGAAACTCCTCTATCATTTCCCTCCGACCCTACGCCTCGTACTCGCCGAAATCGCCCGGATCGAGCTCCTTGAGCCGCCGGCGGACGTCGTCCTCCTCGGCGCCGAGATCGATCGGCCGCTTGTACGTCTCGAAGAGCTCTCGATCGATGAGGATCGACGCGTTCGCCCGCAGCGCGAGCGCGATCGAATCGCTCGGCCGCGCGTCGACGTAGAAGGAATCCTCGCCGTGCCGCAGAACGATGCGCGCGAAGTACGTATCGGCGTGGATGCCGGTGATCTCGATCCGGTCGACCGTCGCGCCGAGCACGTCGATGACGATGCGCAGGAGATCGTGCGTCATCGGGCGCTCGAACGACTTCCCCGCGAGGGCGGTGAATATCGCCGTGGCCTCGGCCGTGCCGATCCAGATCGGGAGGATCTCCTCCTCCCCTTCCGTCTTGAGAAGCACGACCGGGTGGCGACGCTCCTGATCGAGCGCGATCCCGCGGACGAACACCTCGACGAGCTCCATCGCCGTCTCTACTTTCCCTTCCCCGGAGCGGCCGCCTCTCCGGCCTGCCGCTGCACGTCCTCCGGCGAATCGAACTTCGTTCCCGGCTTGTCCATGTTTTCCTTCATCCATTTCGCCGACTCGACCATACCGCTCTCCGGATACTTCTGGAGGAGCTCGTCGAACGTGCGGCGCGCCTGGACGAAATCCATGAGATCCTCGGCGTACGTGAATCCGATCATGAAGAGCGCTTCGGGGGCGTTCTTCTCCGCCGGATACTGCGTGACGATATCCCGGTAGTACTGGATCCGCGCCCGCGGGTCGCTCTCCATCTGCGCCATCTCCCAGAGCTCCGCGGCCGTGCGTTTCGTCTTGTCGAGACGGTCGCGCACGTAGTTCTCCGGCGTGTATTTCTTCTTGAGGCGCTCGACCTCCTGATTGTAGAGCTCCTCCGATCTCGTGCTGTGGAGCTTCGCCTCGATCGTGCGCCGGGCCTCGTCCAGCGTCTGGACCTTCCCCGGGTTGCGTTCGGAGACGCGGGCGATCGCGAAGCCCCGCTCGAAGCGGAACACGTCGCTGAGCTTGCCGACCTCGAGGTTCTCGACCGCCTTGGAGAAGATCTCCGACTGACCGACGCCCTTGATGTACCCGCCGGGGTTGAAGAAACCGACGTCCCCCCCGCCCGGAGCGGTCGCCGTGTCCTCGGACTCCTTGACCGCGAGGTCGGTCATCTTCTCGCCCGCGAGTATCCGCTTGCGCAGCGAGACCGCCTTGAGGCTGTCTGAGGAGAGGATATACTGGGCGCGCATGACCGGCGGCTGTGTGAACTCGTCCGGATGATCGGCGTAGTATTTCTCGACCTCGGCGGGGGCGACCTTCACCTTGCCGCCGATGTTCCGGCTGAAGTACTCGGCGACGAGGATGTTCATCGTGGCCCACCGCATGCGATCGGCGATCGTTTCCTCCTCGTCGATCTTCGCGTCGAGCGCGGCCCGGTAGAGGAGATGCTCCTCGATGAGGCGGTCGACGAATTTCGCCTTCCCGTCCGGGCCCCTGAAGGCTTTCCGTTGAACGTCGGGCAGCTCTTCGAACCGGCGGTTCGCGGCTTCCTCGGTGATCTTGTAATCGGCGACGCGCGCGGCGAGTCCCGACTTGACCTTGATCCCCTCTTCCTTCTTTCCGCACGACCAGCCGCACGCGGCGGCGGCGACCAGCACGACGATTGCCGCTCTCTTCGCGAACATGCGCTCCTCCTTTGTTGCGTGTCCCGGCGGGGCCGCCGGCCTACAGCAGGTCCCCGCGCTTCTTCCGTTCCAAAGATTCGGTGATCTCCCGCACCCGCTCGCTCTCGCCCCGGCGGCAGACGAGCACCGTCGCGCCGTCCACGACGACGACGAGGCCGTCCACGCCGACGGCCGCGGTGAACCCGCCCGGGTTGAAGAAGAGGTTTCCCGAGCAGTCGACGAGCTCCATGCCGCCCGCCCCGGCGTTGCCGGAGGCGTCGGCGCCCAGCAGCGCGAACAGCGCGTCCCACGAGCCGACGTCGCTCCACCCGATCTCGGCCGGAGCGACGACCACGTTCTCCGCCTTCTCGAGGATCCCGTAGTCGACCGATATCGCCGGCATCCGCGGATACTCGCGCGCGATCGTCGCGCGCTCCGCCTTCGTCCCGAGCGAGGCGGCGATCGCCTCGAGCGGCGCCGCGCCCTCAGGCAGAAAGCGCGACCACGCGGAGAGATACACGGACGGTCTCCAGACGAATATACCGCTGTTCCAGAAATAGGTTCCCGCGCGGAGATACTCCGCGGCGCGCGCGGCGTCGGGCTTTTCGTGAAACCGCTTCGCCGCGAAAAACGTCACGCCTCCCTCGACGCCCGCGCCGTCTCCCGCCTCGACGTAGCCGTAGCCCGTGGCGGGGTGCGTCGGAACGACGCCGAAGGTCACGAGCGCGTCCCGCGCCGACGCGTACGCCGCGGCGGCCGCCGCCACGCGGCGGAACTCCTCTTCGTCTCCGATCACGTGATCGGCGGGACAGACGAGCAGGGGCTCGTCGGGGCCGCCGCCCCG
>JAGUZZ010000067.1:0-2927 GCA_020060525.1 bacterium
CGGGCGCCGCGATCCGCGGGGCGCCGTTCGCGCCGGAGCCCGGCACGTCGAACTCGATCGTCGTCGCGGATCCGAACGGATTGGGAGCGTTCACGATCTCGGCCCGCGGAAGCGCGGCGGCCGTCTCCTCCCCCACCCCGGCCAGCCCGCCGAAGGCGAGCGACGAATAATACTCGCGGCCCGCGGCGAACTCGGCCGCGGCGCGCGCCTGCGCGGCCGGATTCGGCCATACGCCCTTCTCCGCGGCCAGGGTCTCGAGAGCGGCGATTCGGTCCGCGAAATACAGCGCCGCCAGGGGATCGACGATCCGCTCACCCCCCGCGCTGAAATACACCGGACTCGTGTGGGCGAAGAGCCTCGAACCGACGGTCAGCCAGCCTCCCGCGGGACCGTCGACCCTCGCCGCGATCCACGAGCTCCCGGCGATCCGCAGGGAGAACGCGGTGTCGATCGCGGAGCGGGCGGGCGCGAGAGCGATCGTGACCGCCGGATCGCCGTTCGCCACGATCTCGATGGACGAGACGGGATGGAGGCTCCGGATCGATATCGATCCGCGCAGCGTCGCCCCGCCGGGGAACACGGCCGCCGTATCCCCCGGTTCGAACCCTTCGACGGAAAACTCCGTGACGAGCGGACCGTTCGTCACGAACGTCCTTCCCGCCGCGAGCCCGGCGAGCCATTCGCGGTATCCGAAGCCTCCGCCCGGTATCTTCACGTAGACGCGGTATCCCCCGAGGGGGAGCGACTCGAGACGGTTCATCGCGGCGTCGGTTCCCGCGGCGGCCGGGATGCGGAATCCGCAGTTCAGCAACCGGTACCAGAGATCGATCTCGATCCCTCCATGCAGCGCGTTGCTGTAGCTCATGAGCTCGAACGCGTCGACCCGTCCGCCGATGACGTCGATGGGAAGCTCGCGGGCGAGGCCGCTGCCGGGCCACGCTTCGACCTCGTCGAAATCGCCGGTCGTGACCGGATGGGCCGAGACGACGAGACCTTCCCGCCCCGCGCGGCAGGAATCGAGCTGGTCCATGGCGAGGGGCCACCATATCGAGGAGGTCGGCCGCACGAGGGAGCGCATGCCGAGGGCTCCCCAATGCCCCCAGCTGCCGCTCCGTATCTCTTCGGACATGAACACGACGAAGTCCGAGGTGCTGCACGAGGCCGGCTCGCCCGTGAAGAAGTAATCGTTGTCGAGGCAATTCACGACGTCCAGCCCCTCCGCCCGTCCCATAAGCGCCGCGTCCTCGGGCGTGAGGGTGTAGTGCCCCCCGGCGTGGTTGATGTGCACGTGCGTGTCGCCGGAGAACCATCCCTCCTCCGCCATCGAGTACTCCCGCGCGAGGGGCGCGACGATGACCGTGTCGCCCGTCACATAGAGCGTGTCGATGCGCTCCCGGTACTCGAAACCGCGCCCCGACCGGATGATCACGCGTCCCGGGGGGACCGCGACGGCGAAGATGCCGTCCGTGTAGAAATAGCCGCCGTTCGACGTGTGGTAGAAGGAGGTGTAAAGCTGCGGATATCTGTTGTACCCGTTGCCATCGATCACGCGGCAGCGCGCGGGGACGAGAACGGAGCGCGCCGAGTCGATGACGGCGCACGTGATCCTCGGCAGAAGCGCGGCCGCGGCGCCGGGAAGAACGACGCTTCCCCCGAGCGAAAACGCGGCCGCGAGCATGCAGGCGACGAGGCTCGATGCGCGACTCTTCATGCGATGCAGCCCCCGTACGTCGTCGCGGACGCCGCGCGGCGTCAGGGCGCGCGGATGCCCCAGAGCATGAACACCGTGTTCATGATCGCGTCGACCGCGGGACGGTTGAAGTACCAGAGCTCGAATCCGAAATGCACGCTCGGCGCGGCCGTGCCCGTCGGCGTCTGCGCCGGATCGAGGTTTTCGTACTTCGTGACCCAGATCGCCGCGGCGGCGTTGTCCACCGGCGAGGCCGTGCTGCGGGAACGCATCCGGAACATCGGATGGAAGCAACCCTGCGCCCCGATGAGCTTCGCGTTCATCCAGTAGGCGGGGTTGTACAGCTCGACGAAGGTGAATCCGCGCACCCGCGGATCGAAGAACCGGCCCGCCTTCACGACCTCCTCCCAGAGACCGAGGCTGTCGGGGAGCGCCGGATACCGGGCCGTCACCGGATCGGTCCGGTCAAGCCGCGCGTATCTCATCGCGTCGAGCGATTCGTACCGGCGCGGGACGTCGGGACCGGTCCGGAACACGCCGACCACCTTGTCGAGCACGGTCACGCAGTATTCCTTGTAGGCCATCATATTGACGCCGCTCGTGTCCCCCTCGCACCCTTCGGAGGGTCCCGTGATCTCGCAGCGGAGGTTCAAGGGAAAGACCTGAACCGCCGGCAGCAGCCCCGCGGCGAGCCCCCCTCCGCGATCGGAACGCCCCTCGGTGAGGAGGCGCCCTCCCTTCGAGAGAAAGATCGGAACGTAGTTGATCGTCAGCCGCGTCCCCTGTCCGACGTAGCTCTCGGGAGTGAAGAGGATGACGTCGTCCCAGCAGGTGTTGTCGGCCGACGAGGAGTATGTCCAGATGATGTTCCGGTACCGGCCGATGAGCGAGATGAGCGGCGGCCGGCTGTTGTAGCTGTAATAGGCGTCGTACACGTCGCGCGTCGGGTCGAACCCCTGGACCTTCGCGCAGTGTCCGAGCCAAAACGCGTCGTGCTCGTTCTCCGTCGGCATCGCGTAGTCCGTCTGCTGGAAGTTGGACGACGGGAAGTCGTCGATCCAGAGCAGGTTCCGGTCCATGAGGAACGGCACGACGTTGATCTCGATCTGCCCGATCGTCTCGGTCCCCGCGTTGTCGGCCACGCGCACGAACAGCGTGTGCACGCCGGAGTACCACGTCGCCGTGCAGCCCCGCACGAACGGCGAGCAGTCGGAATCCCAGTCGTCGGGGTTGTTCA
>JAGUZZ010000127.1:0-6260 GCA_020060525.1 bacterium
ACCGGGGCGTACCGGCGCAGAGCTCGCTTTTCGGCGAGCCGGCGCCCGTCGAGAGGCTCGATCTCGGCGCGCACGATCTCGGCTCGCTCGAGCGGCTCGTCTCGTCCTGCCGACGGTGCGGGCTCTGCGAGGGACGGACGCGCACCGTGTTCGGAAGCGGGTCGCCGGCCTCGAGGATCGTGTTCATAGGGGAAGCGCCGGGGCGGGAGGAGGACCTGCAGGGGCTTCCGTTCGTCGGACGCGCCGGGCAGCTCCTCACGAAGATGCTCGCCGCGATCGGCTTCTCCCGGGACGAGGTGTACATCACGAACATTCTGAAGTGCCGCCCCCCGAACAACCGCGATCCCCAGGAGGAGGAGATGGCCGCCTGCGAGCCGTACCTCGCGCGGCAGCTCGAGATCATCCGGCCGGCCGTCATCTGCGCGCTCGGGCGCATCGCCGCGCACGGCCTCCTCAAGAAGGGGACGTCGCTTTCCATTCTCCGGCGGGCCGTGCACTACTACCGCGATATACCGGTCGCCGTCACCTATCACCCCGCCGCGCTTCTCAGGAATCCGAACCTGAAGCGCGACGCGTGGGAGGACCTGCAGGCGATGCGGCGGCTCCACGACGAACGCATCAGGGAGGATTGACGATGGAGAGCACTGCCGGCGTCCGCGCGAATCGCGTCGCGCTCGACCGCGTTCCGCCTCAGAACCTCGATGCGGAGCGCGCGGTTCTCGGCGGCGTGCTCCTCGATCCGGAGGCGGCGACGCGCGCCGTCGAGATCGTGTCGCCGGAGGCGTTTTACCGGCCGGCGCACGGCAGGATCTTCCGGGCGATGCTCTCCCTCTTCACGCGGCGCGAGCCGATCGACGTCATGACCCTCTCCGAGGAGCTCGGCAAGGCGGGAGACCTCGAGGCGGTCGGCGGGATCGCCGCCCTCACCGACCTCGTCGATTCGACCCCGAGCGCGGCGAACATCGAGCATTACGCCCGGATCGTTCTCGACAAATACATCCTGCGCCAGCTCATCCGCGCCTCGACGGAGATCGCGGAGGACGCCTTCGCCGCGGACCGCGAGGCCGACGCCATCCTCGACGCGTCCGAGCAGAAGATATTCAAGATATCAGAGTCGCGCGTGAGCCAGGGGTTCATCCACATCAAGGAGATCCTCAAGGAGCGCTTCGACGAGATCCAGCGCGTGCACGAGACGAGGGAGAGCGTCACGGGGCTCCCGACCGGCTTCGTCGATCTCGACGCGTACACGGCCGGGTTCCATCCGAGCGATCTCGTCATCGTCGCGGGGCGCCCCTCGATGGGAAAGACGAGCTTCGCGCTCAACATCGCCCAGCACGTCGCGATCGCCGAGAGGCGGGCGGTCGCCGTCTTCAGCCTCGAGATGTCGAAGGAGCTGCTCGTCCAGCGCCTCCTCTGCTCCGAGGCGCAGGTCGACGCCCAGAAGGTGCGGCGCGGCTTCACGACGGCGAAGGACATCGAGCGGCTCACGAACGCCGCGGCGCTGCTCGGCGACGCTCCGGTCTTCATCGACGACACGCCGGCGATCTCCACCCTCGACATGCGGGCGCGGGCGCGGCGGCTCAAATCGGAGCACGACATCGCCCTCGTCATCATCGACTACCTCCAGCTCGCGCGGTGCAGCGAGCGCGCCGAGAACCGGCAGCAGGAGATCTCCTCGATCTCGCGCTCGCTCAAGGCGCTCGCGAAGGAGCTCGCGATCCCCGTCATCGCGCTCTCCCAGCTCTCGCGGGCGGTCGAGGCGCGCGGCGGCGACCGGCGGCCGATGCTTTCGGATCTGCGCGAGTCCGGGGCCATCGAGCAGGACGCCGATCTCGTGCTCTTTCTCTACCGGCCCGAGTTCTACGATCCGGAGGACCCGGACAAGCAGGGAAAGGCGGAGCTCATCATCGGCAAGCAGCGGAACGGACCGACGGGGATGGTGCCGCTCGTCTTCGAGAAAACGTACACGCGCTTCCATTCCGCGGCGCCCGAAGGCGTGGCGCCGAGGCCGGAGGTATACTAGGTGGCGCCGTTCACCCTCCTCGGAAGATTCCTGCTCGAGCTCGTTCAGGAGATCGGCGGCCTCGGCATCCTCATCTGGCGGACGACGCAGCTTCTGCCGCGGACCTTCGCGAACGCGCGCGCGGTGTTCCAGCAGATGGACCGGATCGGCATCGGCTCGATCCCGCTCGTCTGCGTGACCTCGCTGTTCGTCGGGGCCGTCACGGCGATTCAGGCGGCGTACCAGTTCCACGGCTACGTGCCGTACAAGTTCATCGGGACGGTCGTCGGCAAGTCGGTCACGCTCGAGCTCGGCCCCGTTCTCACGGCGCTGGTCGTCGGCGGGCGCGTGAGCGCCTCGATCGCGGCGGAGATCGGCACGATGAAGGTCACCGAGCAGGTCGACGCGCTCGAGATGATCGCCATCGACCCGGTCGAGTACCTCGTGCTCCCGCGCGTCGTCGCCGCGACGATCATGCTGCCCGCGCTCACGATCTTCTCGGATTTTCTCGCCATCTTCGGGGCCGCGGTCGTCGCGAACATATCGATCGGGGTGAGCTTCCACACGTTCGAGACGGGGCTCAAGCTCCTCTTCCGGCAGCAGGACCTCGTGGGCGGGCTCATGAAGACCTTCGTGTTCGGCTACATCATCGCGCTCATGGGGTGCTACCACGGATTCGAGACGCGGGGCGGGGCCGAGGGGGTCGGCGTGGCGACGATGAAGGCGGTCGTCGCCTCGTGCCTGCTCATCCTCATTTCCAACTATCTGCTCGCCTCGCTCATCTTCCGCATCATCTTCGCGCCGTCGTCGTAGGGAGCGCCGCATGGAGCGTGGAACCGGGAAACACATCGTTCGGCTCAGCGGCGTGGCCAAGGCGTTCGAGCGCAAGCCCGTGCTCACGGGGGTCGATCTCGACATCGCGCGGGGAGAGACGCTCGTCGTCATCGGACGCAGCGGCTGCGGCAAGAGCGTCCTGCTCAAGCACATCACCGGTCTCATCACTCCCGACGCCGGAGAGATATTCTTCGAGGAAGAGGACATCACGCGGTTCAGCCGCAAAAAGCTTTTTCAAATGCGCATGCACTTTGGTATGCTTTTTCAGGGCGGCGCGCTCTTCGATTCGCTCACGGTCGGCGAGAACGTCGCGCTGCCGCTGCGCCGGCACACGACGCTCGGCGAGGACGAGATCCGCCGAAGGGTGTGCGGAAGGCTCGAGCTCGTGGGGCTGACGGACGTCTACGACCGCTACCCGGCGGAGATGAGCGGCGGCATGAAGAAGCGCGTCGGGCTCGCGCGCGCCGTCGTCATGGACCCCGCGATCGTGCTGTACGACGAGCCGACGACGGGCCTCGATCCGATCATGGCGGACGTCATCAACGGGCTCATCCGGGACCTTCAGCGCGAGCTCGATATCACGTCGGTCGTCGTGACGCACGACATGAAGAGCGCGTACCGGGTCGCCGACCGCATCGCGATGCTGTACGAGGGGAAGATCGTTCATTCGGGCACGCCCGAAGAGGTTCGGGAGACGGCGAATCCGGTGCTGCGGCAGTTCGTCGAGGGCTCGGCCCGGGGCCCGATTACACCGGTCTGAGCGCGGGACGCCCGTCCCGGTCCGGCCTCGCGCCGGCGGGACGGCGAACGGCGGGAGAACGGAATGGAATACAGATCGCTCGAGCTCCGCGTGGGACTCACCATCTTCATCGCGGCGGTCATACTGACCGTCGGGCTCATGTGGTTCCAGGGGTTCAAGGTCGGCAGAAGCGAGTACGAGCTCCACGCCGTCTTTCCGATGGTGGGGAGCATTTCGGGCGGCGACAAGGTCAACGTGAACGGCGTCGAGCGGGGAGAGGTGAAACACGTCGAGCTGCGCGACAACGACGTGCTCGTGACGATGGCGATCGACGTGGGAACGAACATCCCGGAGGATTCGCGCATCGTGCTGCAGACGGTCGGCATCATGGGGGAGCGCGTCGTGACGATCCTGCTCGGCTCCTCGCAGCGGTTCCTCGAGCCGGGAGCGATCATGACGGGCGTCTACGACCCCGGCATCTCCGAGGCGCTCGCCTTCCTCGGGAACATCATGGACGAGCTCACGACCCTCACGCGGGACATGCGGCGCATCGCCGCCACGCTCACGCAGGGGGACCGGCTCGCCGGATCCGTGGACAACCTCGCGGTGATCACGAAGGAGCTTCGCACCCTGCTCGAGCGGGACGGGCCGGAGTTCCGCGCCGGAGTCCGCTCGATGCGCCGCTCCGCGGAGACGGTCGAAGGGATGCTCGGCCGCAACAGCGGCGCCGTTGACACGATGATCGCGTCGTTCGGCTCCATGAGCAGGGATCTGCCGGAGCTCGCGCGCCGCATGCGGAGCCTCACCGACACGCTCGCCGTCGTCGCGGCGAAGCTCCAGCGGGACGACAACACGCTCGGCGCGCTCGTGAACGACCGCACCTTCATGGACCGGCTCGAGAAGACGGTGAAGGAGCTCGGGGATCTCGTCGCGGACGTCCGGGCGAATCCGAAGAAGTACCTGAAGGTCGAGATATTCTGAAAGCGGGAGGCGGCGATGTCCGGATCGAACGAGAGGATCGTGTGCGTCGTCGCCGCGGCGGGGAGAGGCGTTCGCTTCGGGCGCGAGATGCCGAAGAGCTTTTACCCCGTCGAGGGGCGGCCGCTGCTCGCGTGGTCGCTCCGCGCGCTCGACGCGTGGGGCTCGATCGCCGAGTACGTCGTCATGGTTCCGGCCGGCTGGGAGGACGAGGCGGCCCGCGAGATCGCCGAGGCCGTCCCCGGCGCGCCCGTCCGCGTTCTCGCCGGAGGCGAGACCCGGCAGGAATCGGTCGCGATCGGTCTCGCCTCCGTCGAGGGGGCGGATATCGTTCTCGTTCACGACGCCTGCCGTCCGATGGTTTCCTCGCATCTCGTCGAGCGCGTCGCCGCGGCCGCCCGCGAGCACGGGGCGGCGGTTCCCGCCCTTCAGGTCGTCGAGACGCTCGCGCGTCTGCGGGACGACGTTCTCGAGGGGATCGTCCCGCGCGAGCGCGTCGTCGGCATCCAGACCCCCCAGGCCTTCCGCTTCGACGTGATCTCGAAGGCGCTGCGCCTCGCAGGCGAGGCGGTGCGCACGGCGACCGACGAGAGCTCCCTCGTGCTCCAGGCGGGATATCCGGTGAAGGTCGTCGAGGGAGAGGTCTGGAACATCAAGGTCACGGTCAAGGAAGATCTCGAGATCATGGGGAGCTTTCTCTCGGGGCGGCGGCTCGAGCTTCCTCCCCGCGGCGACGAGTGACGCCGCCTCCCGCCCGATCCGGGATCCGGAAACGGCATGGGCTCATTTCGCATCGGCATCGGCTATGACGTCCATCCCCTCGTCGAGGGGCGGGCTCTCGTTCTCGGCGGTCTGCGCATCGACCACCCGCGAGGACTCGCGGGGCACTCGGACGCGGACGCGCTCGTTCACGCCCTCTGCGACGCGCTCCTCGGCGCGGCGAACCTCGGGGACCTCGGCGCGCATTTTCCGGAGACGCCCGAATGGAAGGACGCGCCGAGCCTCGGCATCCTCGAGCGCGTCGCCGCGATGGTGGGAGCGGCCGGATTCCGGCTCGTGAACGCCGACTGCGTCGTTCACGCCGAGGAGCCGAAGATCGCGCCGCACCGCGCGGCGATGGCCCGCGCGATGGCGGGCGCCATGGGGGTCGACCCCGGCCTCGTCTCGATCAAGGCGACGCGGGGGGAGGGGCTCGGCCCCGTGGGAGAGAAGCTCGCGATCGCCGCCGAGGCGGTCGTTCTCGTCGAGCGGGCCGAGGCTCCGGGAGCTCAATCCGGGCCCGGGGAGGGACGCTGAGTGGCGGATGTCCGCGTGAGATTCGCCCCGAGCCCGACGGGACACCTCCACCTGGGAGGCGCCCGCACCGCTCTTTTCAACTGGCTCTTCGCCCGCCGCGAGGGGGGCTCCTTCATACTCCGCATCGAGGACACGGATCTCGAGCGCTCCGAGCGCGGTCTCGAGGACGAGCTCGTCGAGGATCTGGCGTGGCTCGGGCTCACGTGGGACGAGGGTCCGGGCCGAGGCGGCCCCGCGGGCCCCTACCGGCAATCCGAGCGCGCGGCTCTCTACCGCGCCGCGGCGGAGCGTCTGCTCGCCGCGGGAAAGGCCTATCCGTGCTTCTGCGCCGACGGGGAGCTCGCCCGAAAACGGCAGGAGCTTCTCGCGGCGGGGCTCGCGCCGCGGTACGACGGCAGATCGGAAGAGCAC
>JAGUZZ010000243.1:0-3272 GCA_020060525.1 bacterium
CACGCGAGCGCGGCCCTCCCGAGCGCCCGCCGGTCGGCGTCTCCACGCTTCGCGAGCTCGTCCGTCTTCGCGCGGTCAGCGGCGATCCGCTCGGCGATCCGGCGAAACGCACCCGCGTACGGCTTCGAGCCGAGGACCGTCCCCGGAACGCTTCCCTCGCGGAGAAGCGCCTCGACGTCGCTTTCGAGCTCCTCGTAGCCCGACGATTCCGGCTCCCGCGCGATGTCCTGCGATATCTCGCGTATTTGATCGCCGTAGTTGCGAAGCACCCCCTGAAGCTCCGGGAACGCGGAGAGACGGGCGATCTGGGCGGGGTTCGTCAGATCGTCGATGCTCTCGGCGAGCGATATCATCTTGCGGTAATCCTGCCCCGAGTCGAGGTAGCATCTGTAGCGTCTCACGGCGGAGACGACGGCGAAATACGCGACGAGCGACACGATCGTGACCGCCGCGGCGAGCGGATACATCTCGCGGAAGAACCCGTACGAATCGACGTTCCAGCCGGACGGTCCGATGGAGATCCACGTGAGCCGGATGCGGTAGACGTAGGCGAAGTAACCCCCGACGCCGAGGCTCACGAGCACGAGGAGGAGCGATACGAGCGTTCCGATCTTCCACGGCGAGGTGAGAACGGGTTTCGACGATTTCGAAACGCGCTTTTTTGCCGTCTTCTTCTTCACCATGACTCTCCTTGTCGTCTGCGGCTCGCGCACTCGTGTATGTGAGCCCGGTCGATTCCCGGTTCAGGTAATTCGATGTCGCAGCGAATTTTCGCAAGGATTATGCCAGGGGGGGCGAAGCTTCAAACATGAGCAATAGCAAGGCCTTATTGGGAATTTCAGGGAAAAAGGGCGGAGCGGGCGAAGCATTGCGCGCACCGGTCTTCGCGTTTTGCACGCGGGACCCGGGCGGCTCGCGCCGAGTGGAAGGAAGCGCCGTCGACGCGCTCCGGGGCCGGCCGGCTACCGGCGACGCCGGACGAGCGCGCCGTAGAGCGCGGGCGAGCGATCGGCGAAGAGGTCGTTGTTCGGCGTGATGTTCTTGTTGTTCGCTTCGGCGAGATCCACGTCGATGATCCGGAGCGATTCGCTGCGATCGCTCGCCGAGGCCAGCACCTCGCCGGCGGGGCTCACGATCTGGCTGCCGCCGGTGAACGTGAGATCCATCGTGCCGCGGTGCTCGCTTCCGATCCGGTTCGCCGTGATCGCGAACACGCGGTTCTCGATGCACCTCGTGCGCATCGCCTCCTGCCCGTACGGGAGCACGAGGTTCGCAGGATGGCAGAGGATCTGCGCTCCCTGAAGCGCGAGAGAGCGTGCCGCCTCGGGGAAGATCCAATCGAAACATATCATCAAACCGAGCTTCGCGCCGCCCGCGGGAACGACTTTGAGCGCTTTGCCGCGCGCGAAAAACAGCTTCTCGCGATCGAAGAGATGCGCCTTCTGATACACCTCGACCTTGCCGGCCGGTGTCGCGCATACGGCGGCGTTGTAGATCGCGCCCTTGTGCTTCTGCGCCAGTCCGAACACGATCGTGAGCCGGCGCCGCTTCGCGAGCTTCTGCATCTCTGCGGTCGTGTACCCTCCCGGCACCTTCTCGGCGAGCTCGGCGAGCTCCGCCCCGTTCCGGAACAGATATCCCGTGTTGAAGAGCTCCGGCAGGACGATGATCGCGTCGGACATCTTGTCGAGAAGCGCGGCGGCTTTGCGAACGTTCTCCCTGACCGCTCCGAACCGCGGACGCAATTGCAAGAAACCGATCCGCATGGGCTGCCCCCTGGAAACCTCTTACTTCCGTCGAACCGCTTCCGATTGAGATGCGGACGATTATACCACAGAACTCGTTGCCGCGCAGCATCTTGTTACGGAGCCCGTCGGGCGTCGAAACGGCCGTGGCATAGCCCTTGCTCGTACCCGCGCGGCATCCGTCCGTGCATCCCGAGCTGCATCGAGGTACGGCATCATGAGCGTTTCGACCGCGTATACCCCCGTCCCGCGCTCGCGGCTCGCCACCCCCGAGCAGTCGCGGTATTTCATGATGAACGCCCTTCTCTACAGCCGCATGGAGGCGGGGTATCCGACGAACCGCGAGTTCTTCGACGAGGACGTGAACGTCTATCTCGCGGAGCTTCTCGTCTCGCGGATACAGCCGGATCGCGCGGACGGCGGCGGCAGTCTCGCGCTCCGCGACGCGGAGCTCTTCGAGGCCTCCGCTGCCGCTCCCGGCGACCGGACGCGATACGAGCTGTACCGGCGCAGCGCCGATACGCTGCTCGTATCGCTCGGCGTCTTCAGAAACGCGCGCGGAACCCGCCCCGGCGCGCCGTCGCGACTCGCCCCGGCCGACGGCCTGTATGTCGGCCGCGGCAAAACGTATTACGCGATCGCGTCCTCGCTCGCGACCGCCCTCGCCCGAAGAAGCAACGCCTCGTCCGCCGTGCTCGGAAAGCTTTCGCGGGGGTTCGAGCGGTACGTATCGGTGCTCTCGCGCCTCGCCGGGGAGCATCTCGGCATCGTGCGGGGCATCTCGGACGGCACGATCTACCATCTCGAGCGGGCGGCGGACCCGGCGCGCACGCCCGCCGGCCTCGCGGAGGCGTACGACCGCTTTCTCGACCTCTACTCCGCCTATCGCGCCCGCCCGACGGCGCGCGGCAGGCGCGATCTCGAGGAAGCGGCGCTGACGATCAGCGGGATCGATCCGTCCTTCGCCTTCGACGTCCGTTCCCTCGACCGGGTCACATCTCTCTGAGAAAATCCGTGCAGAGCGAAAAGACGCGTTTCGAGTCGTCCCCCGTGACGAGCACGTGCCGCGAGCCGTCGATGAACTCGAAGCGCGATTTGGGGTTCTTCGCGCGCTCCTTGACGAAACGGAGGCTGCGCGGCGACACGACGGGGTCGCGCGACGCCTGAACCACGAGCACCGGCTGCTCGATGGCGGAGATCCTCGCCCGCGTCCGCTCGACGAACTCGAGGAGCGCGTATTCGCGGGGAAAGGCCTCCCGCGCGACGAACGGCGCCAGCCTCCGCACGACGGTGAAGAGCCCCGAGCGTCCGGCGGACGCCGGGAAAAGACCCGGCGCGATGAGCACCGCCCCCTTGAGCGGCCGGTCGCGGAGCAGATTGAGGGCGACGGCGCCGCCGAAACTGAAGCCGAAGGCGTAGACGTTCGGCGAGAACGTGAGAAGCGCGCCGAGCGCGACGTCCGTGTCGGCGAGACAGAGCTCCCAGTCGACCGTCGCGCGGCCGCGGCCGTCGCGGCGCCACGGACGG
>JAGUZZ010000220.1:0-7203 GCA_020060525.1 bacterium
ATCGCGATGACGCCGAGGCCGCCCCGCTTTATGTTCCGGAAATCGTTGATGCGCGTGCGCTTGCCGTAACCGTTCTCGGTGACGACGAGGATCTCCGTGCCGCGCTTCACGACGACCATCTCGACGACCTCGTCGCCTTTCTTGTCGAGCCGGACGCCCGTGACCCCCTGCGCGGCGCGTCCCATGACGCGGACGTCCTTTTCGCTGAAGCGGATCGCCTTGCCCTTGCGCTTGGCGAGGATGACGTCGTCGTTGCCCGAGGTGAGCCGCGCCGCGATGAGCCTGTCCCCGTCGCGGAGCAGGACCGCGATGATGCCGTCGCGCCGGGGGTTTGCGTAGGCCGAGATGTGCGTCTTTTTGATGAACCCGTCCTTCGTCGCCATGATGAGGTAGGCGTCCTGCGAGAAATCGCTCACCGGCACGAAGGCCGTGATCGTCTCCTCGCGGGACATCTCGAGGAGGTTCACGATCGCCTTGCCGCGGGCGAGGCGGCCCCCCTGCGGAATCTCGTGCACCTTGAGCCAGTAGCACTTGCCCTTGTCGGTGAAGAAGAGGATGTAGCTGTGCGTCGAGGCGATGAAGAGGTGCTCGACGAAGTCCTCCTCCTTCATCCCGAGCCCGGCGATCCCCTTCCCGCCGCGGCGCTGCCGCCGGTAGGTGCCCGTGGGAATCCGCTTGATGTAGCCCGTATGCGTGATCGTGATGATCATGTCCTCTTCGGCGATGAGATCCTCGATCTGGAACTCCCCCTCCTGATCGACGATCTCCGTGCGCCGCTCGTCGCCGAAGCGGTTCTTCAGGTCCTCGAGCTCCTCCCGGACGATGCCGAGGAGCCGCGTGCGGCTCTCGAGGATGGAGCGGTAGAACTCGATCTTCTTGAGGAGCTCGACGTACTCGTCCTCGATCTTCTTCCGCTCGAGGCCGGTGAGCCGCTGCAGCCGCAGGTCGAGGATCGCCTGCGCCTGGATCTCGGAGAGCTTGAACTTTTTCACGAGGCCGATGCGGGCCTCTTCCGGCGACGAGCTCTTCTTGATGAGCTGGACGATCTCGTCGATGTGGTCGAGCGCGACGCGGTACCCCTCGAGGATATGGGCGCGTTCCTCGGCGCGCGCGAGGTCGTAGCGCGTGCGTCTCGTGATGACCTCCTCGCGATGGGCGAGGTAGCGCACCATGAGCTCCTTGAGGTTCATGACCTCGGGCTTCATGTCGGCGAGCGCGAGCATGATGATCCCGTAGGTCTCCTGGAGCTGCGTGTGAGCGAAGAGCTGGTTCAGGACGACCTTCGGATAGGAGTCCTTCTTGAGCTCGATGACGATCCGCATCCCTTCCTTGTCGGATTCGTCGCGGACGTCGGAGATGCCGGTGAGCTTTTCGCCGCGGACGAGCTCGGCGATCTTCGCGATGATGGAGGCCTTGTTCGTCTGGTACGGGATCTCGCTCACGACGATGCTCGTCTTGCCGTTCTGCTGGGTCTCGATCGTGGCCCGGGCGCGGATCGTGATCTTGCCGCGGCCCGTGCGGTACGCCTCGTGGATGCCGCCGCGTCCGTAGATGATGGCGCCGGTCGGAAAGTCCGGGCCTTTCATGATCCGGCAGAGCGCGTCGATCGACACCTCCGGATCGTCGAGGATCGCCTCGAGGCCGGTCACGATCTCGCCGAGGTTGTGCGGCGGGATGTTGGTCGCCATGCCGACCGCGATGCCCGCCGAGCCGTTGACGAGGAGGTTCGGCACTTTGGCGGGGAGAACGACCGCCTGCATGCGGGTCTCGTCGTAGTTCGGGACGAACTCGACCGTTTCCTTTTCGATGTCGGCGAGGAGCTCCTCGGCGATCTCGGTCATCCTGACCTCGGTGTACCGCTCGGCCGCCGGCGGATCGCCGTCCACGGAACCGAAGTTCCCCTGCCCGTCGACGAGCGGGTAGCGCATCGAGAAATCCTGCGCGAGGCGGGCCACCGCGTCGTACACGGCGGCGGTGCCGTGGGGATGGTAATTTCCCGTGACGTCTCCGGTGAGCTTCGCCGATTTGCGGTAGGGCTTGTTGTGGGCGAGGCCGAGGTCGTTCATCGCGAACAGGATGCGCCGGTGCACGGGCTTGAGCCCGTCGCGCACGTCGGGGAGGGCGCGAGAGACGATGACGCTCATCGAGTAGTCGAGGTAGCTGTCCTTCATCTCGTCTTCTATGTAAACGGGCAGGATCCGCTGGCGGGTGATGTCCATTCATCGCTCCTTGCGAATCAGATATCCAGGTTCTTGACGAACAGGGCGTTCTCGACGATGAAGTTCTTGCGGGGCTCGACCGCGTCCCCCATGAGGATCGTGAAGATCTGATCGGCCTCGATTGCGTCCTCGAGCGTGATCTTGCGCAGCGTGCGCCGCTCGGGATCCATCGTCGTCATCCAGAGCTGCTCCGGATTCATTTCGCCGAGGCCCTTGTAGCGCTGGAGATAGGCGCCCTGGGAGCCTCCGAGCTCCTTGAGGACCTTGTCCTTTTCCTTGTCGTCGTACACGTACCGCTCGTCCTTCCCCTTCTTGATGCGGTAGAGCGGCGGCTGCGCGATGTACACGTAGCCCTGCTTCACGAGCTCCGGCATGTAGCGGAAGAAGAGCGTGAGAATGAGCGTGCGGATGTGGGCGCCGTCGACGTCCGCGTCGGTCATGATGATGACCTTGTGGTAGCGCGCCTTCTGGATGTCGAAGTCCTCTTCGCCGACGCCGGTTCCGAGCGCCGTGATGATCGTCTTCACTTCCTCGTTCGAGAGGATCTTGTCGAGCCGCGCTTTTTCGACGTTCAGGATCTTGCCCCGCAGCGGCAGGATCGCCTGAAACCGCCGGTCCCTCCCCTGCTTCGCCGAGCCTCCCGCCGAGTCCCCTTCGACCAGGTAGATCTCCGTTTGGGCCGGATCCTCGAGGGAGCAGTCGGCGAGCTTTCCGGGCAGCGTGCTCGACTCGAGCGCGGACTTGCGCCGCACGAGATCGCGCGCCTTGCGCGCCGCCTCGCGGGCGCGGGCGGTCTGGAGCGCCTTGTCGATCATCTTGTGCGCGACGGGCGGGTGCTCCTCGAGGTACTCGACGAGCTTCTGCCCGAGGACGCTCTCGACGAACCCCTTGATCTCGCTGTTGCCGAGCTTCCCCTTCGTCTGCCCCTCGAACTGCGGGTCGGGGAGCTTCACGCTGATCACGGCGGCGATCCCCTCGCGGACGTCGTCGCCGGAGAGGGCGATCTTCTCCTTCTTGAAGAGGTTCGACTTCTCGGCGTAGTTGTTGAGGGTGCGGGTGAGCGCGGCCTTGAACCCGATGAGGTGCGTGCCCCCGTCGATCGTGTTGATGTTGTTCGCGAAGGCGTAGATGCTCTCCGCGTAGCCGTCGTTGTGCTGGATCGCGACTTCGAGCTCTAAGTTGTCGCGCGCCTCGAAGAAGTAGATCGGCGGCGAGTAGAGGACGTTCTTGTTCTGGTTGAGAAACTTCACGAACGACACGATGCCGCCCGAGTATTTGAACTCGTGCCTCTTGTTCGTCCGCTTGTCCTCGAAGTTGATCGTGATCCCCTTGTTGAGGAAGGCGAGCTCGCGAAATCGCTGCGACAGCGTGTCGAAGCTGTACTCCATCGTCGTGAAGATCTCGCCGTCGGGATAGAACGTGACGCGGGTGCCGCGCCGGTCCTTGCGGCCGTTCTGCGGCGCCACCGCGAGGTCGGCGGTCGGCACGCCGCGCGAGTACCGCTGCGTGTACGCGGATCCGTCGCGCCAGATCTCGACTTCGAGCCACTCGGAAAGGGCGTTCACCACCGAGACGCCGACGCCGTGGAGCCCGCCCGACACCTTGTAGCTCTTGTGGTCGAACTTGCCCCCTGCGTGAAGGGTCGTGAGCACGACCTCGACGGCGGGGCGCTTCTGCGTCGGGTGGATGTCCACCGGGATGCCGCGCCCGTTGTCCGTCACGGTCACGGATCCGTTCTCCTCGATCGCGATGTCGATCACGTCGCAGTGGCCGGCCATCGCCTCGTCGATCGAGTTGTCCACGACCTCGTAGATCAAGTGATGCAGGCCGTGGAGATCGGTCGAGCCGATGTACATCGCCGGCCGCTTGCGGACGGCCTCGAGCCCCTTGAGAACCTGAATTCCTTTTGCGGTATATTCCTGACTGCTGCTCATGTCGCTACGGATTCTCCCTTTCGATCTCGAGCCGGATCCCCTTCACGCCGATTCCCGGGTAATCCTTCGTGATCCGGTCGAGGATCTCGTCCCGGTGAAACCACAGCTCCTGCATCCAGACGCTGCTTTCGACGCCGATGTAGAGGATGCCGTCCCTGATGTCGCGCGGGCGGCTTCGAGCGGCGACGACCGCGCCCACGACCGCCTCCCAGTCCCGCATGAACTTCGCTTCCGCGAGCTTCGCGTCGAGCCCCATGAGGCTCAGCACGCGGGGCAGGATGTCGCCCACCCTCGCTGACGGCCGGTCATCCACGGCGAAGCTCTCCCTCCTGTGAGCGCATCTCATACTAGTAGCATACGCGCCGAAAAGATACAAGTTTTTAAGCGGCGTTCGTGGCTTCGGGCCGCCCCTTTTTGCGTTTTCGAAGGCCGTTCAGCGCGGCCCCGCCGGCGGCGCTCCGGCCGCCTCGACGACGCCCGCCTCGACCCGAAAAATCGACGTCCCCGGATCCGCCTTCCCGAGCTCCTCCGGGCGCGGCGTCGTGACGAAGCTCTGGTATCCGCCCGAGAGACGCGCCTTCACGCGGGACGCAGTTTCGGCGTCGAGCTCGGAGAATATGTCGTCGAGAATGACCACCGGCCGCTCGCCCCGTTTCTCGAGAATGGTCGCCGCCTGCGCGAGTTTCAACACGAGCGAGACGAGGCGCTTGCGGCCCTGAGAGCCGTACCGGCGGATCTCCGCGTCGTCGAGGAGTATCCGGACGTCGTCGTGCTGCGGCCCGCACGTCGTGTACCCGCGCCGGCGCTCGGTCTCCCGCGCGCGTTCGAGCGCCCCGCGGAGCGCCGCCGCCGGATCCTCTCCCGGCTGCGCGAAGGAGCAGACGTACTCCATGGCGAACCCGGCGGCCGCACCAACGATCTCCCCCACGAGGGCGTCCGCGCGCTCCGCGAGCTCGCGCAGCGTCTCGCGCCGGATCCGGACCAGCTCGGCGCCCTTCGCGGCGAGCGCCCCGTCCCACGCGTCCAGCCCGGCCGGCGGGGCGCATTCCCTCGCCGCTCGCTCGAGGAGGGCGTTGCGACGCCGCAGGACGCCCGCGTATTCGCGAATGGCGGCGAGATGGAGCGGGGAGAGCTGCGCGGCCGTATAATCAAGATAGGAGCGTCTGCCGGCGGGCGGCCCCGCGGCCAGCGCGATGTCTTCGGCTACGAAAATGACCCCGGGGATCATCCCGACGATATCGGCGAATCCGGCGCTCCGCTTCCCCCCCGCCGTCACGCGGGCCCGGCCGCCCCGCTCGTATCCCGCCTCGATATCGAAGGCGACCCCGGCGTCGCTCTCCCCGGAGAGGCGGATGAAGAAATATTCCTCTCCGAACCGAATCGTTTCGTCGAGCGTTCGGGTCCTGAAGGACCGGCCGAGGGAAAAGAGATACAGAGCCTCGAGGAGGTTCGTCTTGCCCTGCGCGTTTTTCCCCGTTATGACGTTGGCGCCGCGAGAAAACCGCAGCGCCGCGCGCGCGATGTTCCTGAAATTGACGATTTCGACGCCCCGGATGATCACCCGCCGTCACCCCCGCCCCGCCCCGCCGGCCCTAGGTGATCCGAAGCGGCATGACGATGCACAGCTGCTTGACGTTTCCGGCGTCCGAGGCGGGCTTCACGAGCCCGGCCGTGTCGGGCCGGTCGAGCAGGAAGACGATCTCCTCCGCGTCGATCGTGCGCAGGATGTCGAGGATGTACGCCGCGTTGTAGCCGACGTCCATCGCTTCCCCGGAGAAGGAAGCGTCCATCTCCTCGCGCGCCTCGCCGAGCTCCTGCGTGCTGACGTTGAGCACGAGCTTGTCCTTCGCGATGGAGAAGACGACCTGCCGCGTCAGCGTGTCGGCGAGGATCGAGACGCGCTTCACGGCCTCGGCGAGGGCCGAGCGAGACACGATGAGCTCCTTCTCGTTCTTGGCCGGGATAACCCGCTGATAGCTCGGAAAGGGGCCCTCGAGCAGCCTCGAGTAGATCGTCGTCCCGGCCATGTCGAAGCTGATGCTGTTCTCGCCGATCGAGATCCGGATCTCCTTCTCCTCCTCGGTGTACGTCCGAAGGGTTCCGAGCGCTTTCGTCGGAACGATCACGTCGATCTTCTGCACGCCCCCGAGATCGATCGCGATGTCGACCTTGGCGAGGCGGTGGCCGTCGGTGGCCACCATGCATATGCCCTTCCGGTCGACTTCCCACAGCACGCCGCAGAGAGCCGGGCGCGTGAGGTCGGTGGAAACGGCGTACGCCGTCTTGTGCACGAGCTCCGAGACGATCTCGGGATCGATCGTGAATTCCGTCTTGCTGTCCTGCTTCGGGAGCTTCGGAAAATCCTCGGCGCTTCGCCCGTTCACGACGAACCGGCTCTTACCGCACGTTATCGTGATCTTTTCCCCGGCGCAGTCTATGTTGACGTCGCCGCCGGCGAGGGATTTGACGATCTCGGCGATCTTTTTCGCG
The DNA here is from genome assembly GCA_020060525.1 of bacterium. GTDB lineage: Bacteria > Krumholzibacteriota > Krumholzibacteriia > Krumholzibacteriales > Krumholzibacteriaceae > SSS58A. Next base: position 6,644 of record JAGUZZ010000220.1, read on the forward strand.
GGCGCGGCCACGCGCCCTTCCGCCGTCACCGAGGCCTCCACCTTCGAGGTGACCGATATGTCGAGATCCGTGGCCGATATGCTGAATACCCCCTTCTCCGCGGTCATCAGGACTGTCGAAAGGATCGGCATGGTCGTCTTTCCCGGAACCACGCTCGATATCGCGTTCATCTTGTGGGTGAGCTCGCCCAGTGGAACACTGACCTTCACGCCGATACCTCCTGAGCCCGGAGAGTTTCTCTCTCGAAATGAAGCCACGTGAAAAATGGAATCCCCATGATACGGAACGGGAGGCGCCTCTTCAAGGGAAAAGAAACCGCCGGCGCGCTTACCGGAGATATTCTTCTATCTCCGGTAATAGAGAGAATACATACAGAAGCCGGAGTAGGCGCTGTTGATATGTTGAAAGGGGGCGTATCCGAATGTCGCGCCGAGCGCGCGGACCGGCGACGGGCGTCGACAGCGCTGTTGGCATCGCCGCCGTTTCCCCCAGAGAGCGTTATGGACGAGGTCATGAACATCTCTCCACGCGGGCCGTTGTTGACAGTGTGGGAATATCCC
>JAGUZZ010000010.1:0-6627 GCA_020060525.1 bacterium
CCCCCTTTTAACTAACGTGAATACAACAGGTAATGCGGCCAGCGCCATCGCCGGAGTGTAGGAGGGGGGCTCGCCGGGTGTCAAGCGAAATCAGGGAGCGAGGGCGCCGTCCGGCCGCGCGGCCGGACCCATGACGCGCCTTCGCCGCCGCTCGCGGAAGGCGGATCGCGGGCGGAGCGGGAGGGGCAACATTCGGCTTTTCAGCCCTCCGCGAACCTGATATCGTCCGGTTCGATATATGAAGCGTTGGCGCGCATTTTTCGTTTACAGCCGCGAAACATTCCAATCTCCCGTTCGTAAGTGAGGGTGTCAGGCTTGAGCGACGAAGACAGAATACTTATCGCACGATGCCTGAAAGGGGATGAGAAGGCCTTTGAAACGCTGCTCAACAAATATCGCGCGTCGGTCTTCAGCATCTGTCTCAGAATGGTGCGAAACCGAACGACCGCCGAGGACATCGCCCAGGAGGTGTTCATCAAGGTCTTCTCCGCGCTCAACCGGTACGATCCGGCGTACCCGTTTCCCGGATGGCTCAACCGGATCACGTCGAATCTGTGCATCGATCACCTGCGGCGCGAGAAGGAGCGGTTCGTCTCGCTTGACCAGCCGGCGGCCGGCAACGACGATCTCTTCGTCCAGCTCGCCTCCGACGGCGCCGGCCCCGATCGAGAGGCGGAATCGAAAGAGATGATGGCGATCCTGGAAGAAGCGCTGTCCCGGCTGCCGGAGCATTACCGGATCATCGTGGTGCTCAGGCACCAGGAGCAGCTTTCGTACGAGGAGATATCCGATACGCTCGGCATCCCGCTCGGAACCGTGAAGGCGAGGATCCACCGGGCGCGGAACATGATCGTGGAGCATTTCAGGAAACGGGGCGTGCTGCCCGGCGACCTGGAGATCGGCGGTGAATGCGTATGATGAAGGGAACGACATGGAGAGGGGCGGCTCGCGCGGCGGTCTTCGCCGCGGCGATCGCCGCCGTCGCGGCGGGGGCCCGCGCGGACGAGCGCAGCGAAACGCTCGAGAAACGCGCGGCGCTCGATGGAGCGAAGCGCGTCGTCGTGAAGAACGCGCGCGGAGACGTTTTCGTGGAGGGCGAAGCGGGCCGCGACGGCATCCTCTGCGAGTACGTGAAAACGGCGAAGGGACGCAAGCGCGACGAGATCGAACGCTCCCTCGCCGCGATGGACGTCGACGTGAAGCGGATCGGCGACGCTCTCGAGATCACAGCCGTCTATCCGAAACGGGCCGATGGCGACCGGGGATTGCTGTCCCTCATCATGCAGCGGTACACGAGCGTCAGCATCGACATGCGCATTCGGGTGCCCGCCGAGGCGGCGCTCGCCGTCTCGGGCGGATCGGGCGACGTCGACGTCGCCGGGATCGCGGCGGCCGTCGAGATCTCGGCGTCGAGCGGAGACATCTCCGCCCGGCGGATCGGCGGTCCGCTCGAGATCCAGGTTTCGAGCGGCGACATCGAGGTCGAGGACTCGGCGGGACCCGCGGAGCTGTCCGCTGCGAGCGGGGACATCGACGTGAGGCGCGTCGCGAAAAGGGTCGCTCTTCAGTCGGCCTCGGGGGAAATCGTCGCGTCGGATCTCGGCGGCGATCTCCTCGTTTCGAGCGCCTCCGGAGACGTGGAAATCTCGGGAAGCGGATCCATCGAGTTCCGCGGCACGAGCGGCAACGCCGTGTTCACGGGCGTGCGCGGCGGCGTGGCGGCGAGCACGGCTTCGGGCGATCTGGAGATCGTCGCGGCGCCGGCCGGCGCCGCCAATTTCGATCTCGCGAGCTCGAGCGGCGGGATCGTTCTCTCGTTCGAGAGGGAGCTGCCGGGCGGATTCGCGCTCAAGGCGCAGACGACCACCGGAGAGATCGCGGTGAGCCTTCCGATCAAGCTGCACAAGGTCAGCAGACGCTATCTCGCGGGCGTCGTCGGAGAGGGAAGGTCGCTCGTCGCCGTCGAGACCTCGAGCGGCAGCATAACGATAACCGGCGCGGGGAAGTGAGATCCTATGGAATGCGGCCTGTACATGATGCTCATCCAGCGCTACCACGACGGCGAGCTCGACTCGGTCGCCCGCGCCGAGTACGAGCGCCATCGCCGCGTCTGCGCGGCGTGCCGCGAGCTCGACGCCCGGTACGCGCTCGTCGCGGACGCGCTCGGCGCCATGCCCGTGTACGAGCCGTCCCCCGAATTCAACCGGCGGGTGCTCTCGCGCGTCGACGTCGCCGCGTACCGGACCGGTCCGGCGAAGCGCTTCTTCGGCGCCGTCGAGCGCTCGTGGAACGGGCTTCCGATCGCCGTCCGCAGAAGCGCCGTCGTCGGCGTCCTCGCCGCGCTCGTCGTCGGCGTGTACAAACCGCTCTTCGATTACGTCGTTCGCACCGTCGGCCTGGGCGCCGACGGGCTCTGGGAAGGAATGCGTTTCATGCACCAGCTCCTCGGCAAGGCGGCGGGCTTGATGAAGGCCTCCGGAGCGGTCCGGGACTACGAGGTCGTCGGACAGACGCTGCTCCGCGCGCTTCCGAGGCCGGCCGAGGGGATCAATCCCGTCCAGGCGATCGTGCTCGCCGCGGTCCTCGCGGCGGCCGCGATCGTGCTGATCAGGGTAGTCGGTTCCGCGCGCAGAAAGGGAGAGAGCAATGTTTGCCTTCTGTAACGCCGCAATCGCGAAAGCGCTGCTCGTCGCGGCCGGATTTCTCGCCGGCGGAGCCCGCATGCCCGCGGTCGGAACGACGGTCCGCGGCCCGGTCGTGGCGGTCGTCGTTCCGGCGCCCCCCGACACCGTCCGGGCGCCGAAACCGGCGAAACCGGCGAAGCCGCCGAAGGCGCCGGAGCTGCCCGTCACGATCACGATCACCGACGAGGGCATCCACGTCGACGGCGAGGGAGCGCTGAAGATCCGTGTGGACGCCGAAAAGCTCGAAGAGATGACCCGCACGATCGACCGCGATGTGATCAAGCATCTCGAGGATCTTCCCGAATCCCTCGCGGCGCTCCTCGGCGACGAATACGACGCGAAACGGTTCGACCGCGTCAAGGGTTCCGACGTCGTGCAGGTCGGCACCGACGTCTTCATCGCCCCGAACGAGCTCGTCAACGGCAACGTCGTCGCGATCGCCTCCAGCATCCGCATCGAGGGGAAGGTCACCGGCGACGTCGCGGCGATTTTCGGGAGCGTGCATCTCGGACCGGACGCGATCGTCAACGGAGAAGTCGTGTCGATCTTCGGGAGCGTCGACCGCGAGGACGGATCGATCGTCCGCGGAGAGACCGCCGTCATCGGAGGCCATCATCGCCGCGGGATCACGTACCCGATCGGCGTGTTCGGCGAAAGCGTCGTCGGCGGGGTCGCGAAGATCGCTATGTTCCTCATCGGCGTGCTTCTCATGCTCATTCTCCTGTTCTTCATACCCGCGCGCATGCGCGCCGCGGCCGACTACACGGGCGGCTCCTTCCTCAAATCGCTCGGGATGGGCGTGCTCTTCTTCTTCGGCGGTTTCGTGCTCGTCGTGATCCTCGCGATCATCCTCGCGATCACGATCGTGGGGATCCCCGTCGCGGTTCTGCTCGTGCTGAGCTTCGTCGCTCTTCTCGGGATCGGATATTCCGCGAGCGCCCTCGCTCTCGGATCGTTCGTCCTCCGCCGGTTCGGGGTCGAAGGCGATTCGATCTATCTGCACGCCATCGCGGGGCTCTTTATCCTCGCGATCCTCGGTATCGTCGCGAGCTTCATGACGATGAGCCCGATATTCGGGCCGGCGCGCGCCGTTCTCCGCGCGGTGGGCGGGATCGCCCAGTTCGCGGCTCTTCTCGCCGGCACGGGGGCCTTCATCCTCTCGCGCGCGGGGAGCAGGGGCCGGGACGCCGCCGTCCCCGGAGCGGGGGAGTCCGCGGCGCGATAGCGTTTTGACATCGGCCGGCGCGCCATGTATCTTATGGCGTGAAAGATTCTTCCGCCAAAACGAGTCGCGGCGCGCCGGCAAGCCCGGGGAGAGCTCTCGCGAAGGTTCTCCTCTTGTCGTTCATAGCCGCCGGTCCCCATCCGCGCGGAATCGCGGCCGCGGCCGTCCCGCGGCCGGGACATTCCGGCGAACGGATCGGCGCCCGCCTCGGTCTCGTCGAGAGGATGTTCGGAGCGGGAAGCGCGCGTTCGCTCGCGGCGGACGGCTCCGACGGCGGCGTCGAGGAGACCTGCCGCAACCTCGCCCCTTACTACGGCTGCTCGATCGACACGATCGTCGTCACGGGAAACACGCGCACGAAGTCCGGGGCCATCCTTCGCGAGATGGCGACGAAACGGGGGAGCTGCCTCGACGAGAAGCTCATCCGGCGCGACGCCGCGTTCCTGCGCGGTCTCGGCTATTTCGCCGAGGTGAATCTCGACGCCGAGCAATCGGCGCCCGGCGCCTGCCGCCTCATCGTGTCGGTCGTCGACCGGCCCGGGCTCTTCATGCGTTTTCCGTATCCCGTCGTGAACTACGATTTCGAAAAGGGTCTGAGCTACGGCTTCACGTGGAAGGTGAAGAACTTCCGCGGCAACGCGGAGAACCTCTCGCTGTCGGCGATCCGGCGGCAGGAAAAAGAGCAGGGCGCGGGGTTCTCGTGGAGCAACCCGTGGTTCGCCGGGAGGCGCGTGCGGCTCGGCGTCGACGCCGGGGCGTACCGCAGAATGGAAGAGCCCGGCGACGCGAATGAGGAGTACGTGCGGGAGCGCGTCTTCGCCGGCGTCGGCGTCGGCGTTCCGCTTTCGCGGAACCTCGTGCGGCAGATCTGGTTCAAACCGAGCCTCGCGTTCGAGGCGAGAGACTCGCGCCGCATGCTCCCCGACGGCGAAGGGTCGATCGGGACGGCCTACATCAGGCAGAACTTTCTCTCCACGGGGGGCGAGATCGAATACGACAGCCGCAGCGACCGCATATCCCCGTTCGACGGCGCCGTCGCGAGACTGCGGATCCGCCGTCTCTCCTCCGTTCACGGACTCGAGGAAAGCTACATCTTCTACGGGGCGTCCGGCTATTTCTACCTTCCCGTGGGCGAGGAACGATCCTTCATCGTCGCGGTTCGGTCGGACGTCCGGGAAGGCGATCTGCCGACGTACTACGACATGAGGCTCGGCGGAGTGGGGGACGTTCGCGGCTACTCGAACGACGGCGAGCGGGGCAGGGTGAAGCTCGTCGGGACCCTGCAATACCGCGCGCGTTTCCTGGGCCCCCGGGTCTTCCGCCTCCCGAAGATCGGGGAGTTCGACATCGCCATGAACTGGACCGGGTTCTTCGATACGGGAACCCTTACGGACAGCATGCTTGATATCGACACCTCCGTTTTTCATTCCACGGTCGGTTTCGGAATAGAGATAATTTCGCCGCTGCGCGACATCATGCGTCTCGAGCTCGCGAGCGACGGCACGGGGCAACCCGCTTTCTACCTCACCGCGGGCACGGATTTCTAGTGGACGGCCGAGCTCAGGATCCCGCCGCGCGGCAAGTGCGGGGAATATCCCGCAGCGGTGGAATTTCGTGGACAATCGGTCCAACTTGTTAATTCATTTAAAATTAATCCGGTATTTCGCCTCGGATGAGGTATCCATATGGGTGAAAACCCTCTCTTCGTGAACGCGCGGCCGCCCTTGCTCGAGAGAGCGCCGTCTTTTCCGCCAATCGCGGCGCGGGCCGGGAACGCGCCTCCCGCGGATCAGTAATCTCACAACAACTTTTTAATTAATAAGTTAATAGATTATTTGCGAAACGCCGGGCCGCCTCGGCCGCGATTCGGCCGCCAAGCATGTCCGCCGGTGCCGCCCTTTCCTGGAATCGGGACCCATCGTTGCAGTTTCCCTTGGGAGACATTTCCCTGGCCCGTCGACGGACAGGGTGCAGGATCGCGAGAACAAAATGCCTAATGACTTATATAAATACAAGATAGCAGCGACAGCGGCGGCTTTGGCGTGCATAGCGTCGGCCTTTGTTCCCTCCGCAGCGTTTGGTGAAAATCCCCTCATTCTCCGCAACGGTCTCGAGATATCCCTCTATTCCCCGGATGACGTGCTTTCCATGACCCACCGGGACGATCTCGGCCGGCTGATCTTCGAGCTTCCGGGCGGCGTATCCTACATTTTGATCGATGACATCGACGATCCCCGCATCGCGAACAAGGGGGACGGAACGTTTCATCCGATGAACGTCGAATGGGTTCTCGACGCCCTCGCGTCCATCGACGTTTCGAACGGCGACATCGACGTTTCGGCCACGGTGTACGTGCTGCCGTATCCCCGAAGCGGGTTCCCGACGAGCACCGCGTGCGGGAGCGATATCTTTCTTTCGCCGGGGGTCATCGAGATACCGCGCTCCCGGGTCGCTTGGACGGCCACCCACGAGCTCGGCCACGTGTTTCAGAGGCGCTACGCCCCCGAGACGAGGGACGGCCGCTGGACGGAGTATCTCGAGATCCGCGGGATCGACGACGAGACGAAATACTACGCGGACGCCGCCCATATGAACCGGCCGGTCGAGATCTTCGCGGAGGACTTCCGTTACCTCTTCGGCGGCGCCGAGGCGGTCGCCTCGCGCACGATCGAGAATGCCGATCTTCCGCTGCCCGACGACGTGCCCGGCTTGGAGGAC
>JAGUZZ010000014.1:0-8678 GCA_020060525.1 bacterium
CGCGGCGTCGCCCCCCGCGACCGCGCCGAGGAGAAAGCCCGACGCGCCGACCGCCGCGACGACGGCGTTCCCGAGAAGGTACATCCTCTTGAACCGGGCCGAGTAGAAATGGAGGAGCAGCACCCACGCGAATATCCAGATCCGGGCGGTTTCCGCGAGAAACACGGCGATGAAAAGCGCCGCGGCGACGAAGAACACGTATTGGACGGCGGCCGCGCGCAGGCTCGCCGCGCCGGCGGGGATCGGCCGCTTCGGCCGGTTCACGCGGTCGATCTCCACGTCGAAAACGTCGTTGATGACGTTTCCCGCGGCCGCGGCGAAGGCGGTCGCGGCGAGCACGAGCCACGGCCAATCCCGCGCGCCCGTCATCGCGAAGCCGACCGCGACGGACAGGACCGCGGCCGCCACGTTGTGCGGCCGCATGAGCGCGATCATGCCGCGGATTCGACGCATCGAGAACCCCTATCCTCAAAGATCGAGCACGACCTCGAGCCGAGCGAAACCGTCCGCGGAGTCGAGGTCCGCCGGACCGCCGTCGAGGAGTCTCGCGCCGCCCCCCGCCGCGACGCGGGAGCCCCTCCCGAGATCGTACGAGCAGAAGGCGCCGAGCCGCGTCTCTCGAACGACCTCGCCGCTCGGGAACGGAGGATTCCTGTCGCGCCCGGGGTACCAGGGCCGCAGGCCGTTCCCCTCCCCCCGGCGGATGAACGACGCCTCGAACCGGCAATCGATCCTCTCGCTCGCGCCGCAGGAAAGGGCGAGATCCCACCGGTCGGCGTCGGGACCGAGCGACGAGCCGAGGAGAGCGTTCGTCGGATACCTTCCGTCCCCGGCGACGTAGCTCGTATGAACGCTCCCGGGCGATCGCATGTACTCGTGCTCGTAGGTATAGATATCGACGTACGCGTACCTCGCGGCGAGGCCGTAGTCCCTCCCCCCCGCGACGCGCTGCGCGTCGATCCCGATCGTGAAGGCGATCCGGTCGGGCCCCGCGTCGCCTCCGCGCTCGTACTGGACGTCGTCGACGAGCAGCTCGGCCGAAAGGAGGACGCCGCGGCCGAGCGGCGCCTTCACGTCGAACGAGTAGAGGACGTTGTCGCTGTTCGTGCGCTCGTTGGCCTGCGCGGCGTAGAAGATGCCGATCGGCATGAGGTACGCCCACTCGAAATCCGTGCCGCCGTAGAGGACCGTCTCCGAGACGCCGACGAACACGCCGCGCGGGAGGGCCGCCGTCAGGCGATGCCCGGCGAGGTACCGCGAAAGGTACGGCAGGTTGAAGTCCGGGCCGAGCGCCGATTGAAAGGCGGTGAGCGCGAAGCGGCCGATCCGCACGCTTCCTCCGGCGTGATCGAGCGAGCGCGCGGTCCGCGAGAGGATGAGGCCCTCGCCGTCGTCCCCGCCCCAGTGCACGTACTCCCTGCCGAACCGGATCTCCCACCACGAGCCGTTCGCGGCGACGAGCGCCCGTTCGAGCTCGCCCGTGAGGCCCCGGAAGCTCCTCGTCCGCGGACCCGGCTTCTCCCCGCCGGCGTTGTTCCCCCGCTCGGGCGCCATGACGAGGCGATAGCTCGTCTCCATGGTGATTCCGCGCCCGAACCCGGCGAGCATGGCGACCTCTCCGAGACCGTTCGCCTCGCCGCGCGCGCGATCGACCCGTTTGAGGATCGCTCCGCCGGCGGCCGCGTCGATCGCCGCGAACCGCTCGCCGTCCCGGATCGTGAGCGCGGGCCGGTCGTCGCGGTCTTCGGGACGCCCTCCCTTCCCGGCGAACTCCCTCTCGAGACGCTCGAGGAGAAACCGCTGCCGCGCGCCGAGCTCGACGCCGTCCGACGCGACGCCGCGCGAGATCTCGCGGACGTACGTCTCGATCCGGTCCCGCGTGTACGGAAACGTCGGCTCGAGATCGACGAGGCCGCGGAGCTCGAACGAGCGAAGCGCCTCGTAGACCCAGCTGTCGGGGGTGATCGTTTCGGCGGACGCGCCCGCGGCGCAGACGAGGAGGATGCAGGCGGACAGAACGGCTATCGAACGTCTCGTCGCCCCGGCGGCGTTCATTCGTCGACCCGCGTGAACTCCGCGGCGCCGCCGTGCTTCTTGAGCGCCGCGAGCTGGTAGTATTCGCGCGCCTTCCGTTTGTCGTTCTGCTTCTCGTAGATGACGCCGAGGCTGAAATAGACCTTGTGATCGTCCGGATTGATCTCGGTCACGCGCTTGTAGTACTCGAGCGCGCGCTGGGGCTGCTCGAGCCGGTTGAAGCACTCGCCGATGTAGTAGAGGATCGTCGTGTTCCCGGGATTGAGGCGGGAGGCCTGCTGGAGCGATTTGAGCGACTTGCTGTAGACGCCTTTCCGGTAGTAGAGGAATCCGAGGTAGAAGAGCGCGTTCACGTTGTCGTGCTCTATCTTGAGGATCCTCTTGAACTCCTCTTCCGCGTCGTCGTACCGCCCCTCGTTCACGAGCGCCACGCCGAGGTTGTAGTGGCCTTCGACGCTCGAGGAGTCGATCTCGAGTCCGATGCGGAACTCCTTGATCGCCTGCTCCCGGTCCCCCTCCTCGCCGTAGAGCGCCCCGAGGTTGAAGTGCGCCTCGGCGCTCTTCGGGTTGTGCTGCACGGCCTTGCGGAACTGAAGCAGCGCCGCGCCTCGCTTTCCCTGCAGATCGAGGATATACCCGAGGTTCGTGTACGATTTCGAATGAGACGGATCGATCTCGATCGCCTTGCGATACTGCTCCTCGGCGTCCTCGTACTGGTGCAGCTTCGTGTAGGCGACGCCGAGCCGGTAGTAGCACTCGGGGTTGTCGGGCTCGAGCGAGATCGCCTTGCCGTGCAGCATGACGGCCTCCTCGAGCCGCCCCTGTATCTCGAGCAGGTGCCCCATGCGGTAGACCGCGAGCGCCTTGCCGCGGTTCGCCGCGTGGAGCTTCTTGTAGCCCTCGAGCGCGAGCTCGTAGCTCCCGACCTCCTCGAGCAGCTCGCAGGCGCCGGCGATGCAATACTCGTCGAGCGCCTCCGCCTCGAGAAGGTTCATGAGCACCTTTTCCCCTTTTCTCGGATTGCCGCCCTTGAGCAGATGCTCGGCGAGCTCGAGCATTTCCTCGGGGGACGCGGTCCCCGATTCGAACCGGTGCGCGAGACGCGTCACGTCCCTGCTTTCCGCCTCCTCGTCCCCGCGCGCGAGCTCGAACAATCTATCCCAGCGAAGCACGAAACACCTCCGCGACGACCCACGATGCGCGATTCGACCGGAGAGAAGGCTACGCTACAAGATATGGGATTGTCAAGGATTTATGAGCGCAACCGGTGGTGGTTTCGACGGACGGCGCGCGCCCCTCTCGAAAGGCGCTCCCCCGGGAACGCCGGCCGCGCTACCGGCGATACTGATAGTAACCGGGATAGCGGTACTGATTGAACTGGAGCCGCACCGAAAAGTTCTCGCTCGGCCGGTAGGTGAGATCGACGTTCGGAAGGAAGATCTCGGGAGAGCTGTATTCTCCCGCGTTCCGCGTCACCGTGCCGACGCCGACGTCCCAGCGGAGCGTCAGGTTGCGCGAGAGCTGGAGCCCGAAATGTCCCATGTAGTACCCCATGCCGAACGAGCCGAGATCGCCCCCGCCCGAGACATACGAGTATCCGACGGAGCTCTGGAAGCTGAGTCCCGGAACGCTGAGAAAATTCCCCGGCGCCTGCGCGTTCAGGAAATCGCTGAACACGCTCGGCCGCCGCATCGAAGGATCCTCCTGCGCGAAACACAGTGCCGGCGCGAGCGCGCACAGGAGCGCGGCGACGATCGTTCTCTTCATGCGTCCTCCTCCCCTCTACGCGTTCCGCGCGGCGAGCAGCTCGCGGACCTTTTCCTTGAGCGGCATGAGGTCGACCGATTTCACGATGTACGCGTCGGCCGCCCACGTCTGGAAGTTGTCCTTGTAGACCGAGTAGGCCGAGTTGAGAATGACGGGGACGTTCTTGCGCTGCTTGACGATCTGCATGAGCGCGTCGATGCCGCTCTCGTCGCCGAGCTTGATATCGAGAATGACGAGATCGGGGGTCTCTCGCTCGAACGACGCGAGCGCTTCCCCGACGGTGGCCGCGGACACCGTCTCGTACCCTTCGCCGCCGAGCTCGGCGCTGTAGAGCTTGCGAACGTTCACCTCGTCGTCGACTATGAGAATCTTCGGCATGCTCGCTCCCGCCTGTAATAAAAACTACCGGAACCGCCTACACGTTCCGGTAGTAATCTTCACTCACGACGCCGCTCGGGTCAAGGGATTTCCGCCGCGCTATTTCACCTCTATTTCGAGCATCACGCTGAGCTGGATCTCCTTGTTCGCGTCCTCCCGGGAAAGACGGATCGGAATCCGGATCGTCTTCTCCTCGACGGCGCGGACGCTCGCCGGCGGTTTCGCCTGCGCGTCTCCCCCGCGCGTCTTCGCGTCGGAGCGTGCGACGGTCTCGGGCTCCGGCGCGGATTTCGGCGGAACGTCCGCCGGCGCCTGCGCGCGGGGCGCCGGCTTCGCTGGAGGCGTTTTCAGCCCAGCGAGAGGTTCGTTGTTGAGAATCTCGCCTTTCGGGGGCGACGCGTCCGCCGGCTTTTCCTTCGCCCCGTTCTCCTCGCCGGAGAGCTCGACGACGTGTCCGTACTCCTCGTATCCGCCGCGCGTCGCGCCGAGATCGACGCCTCCGGCTCCCGGATCCTTCTCGACGAGAACGGTATCGACGAACTCGGAAACGGACGCCTGATCCTCTTCGGGCTTCTCCGCGCCGTATCGGTAATCGCCGCCGTCAGCCTGCGAGCTCTGTCCGCGTTTGCCTTTCGCGACGACCTCGACGGCGATCCGCCCTTCGCGGCGGCTCTCGCGGGTCTCGCGCGGCCTGTCGGAATCGCGCGCAGTGTCGTGCATCGAGCTCAACACGAGCTTCGCGATCCCCTCGAAGGTCTCGTACACGCCGTTCCCCTTGTTCGCGACCGCCTCGAAGGAGGGGACCGAGAGGGTGTTGAGCTCGCGTTCCATGACCGCGCGGTCGAGCGCGTTCGGAAGATCGCGTTTATTGAACTGCAGCACCAAGGGGATCTCGCGCGCGGTCATTCCGAGATCGTTCAGGTTGTCCTCGAGGTTCTGCAGGCTCTCCTTGTTGTCCTGCATGCGGTCGCTCGCAGAATCGGCGACGAAGACGACCGCGTCGACGCCCTTGAGCACGAGCTTGCGCGTGGCGTTGTAGTAGACCTGTCCCGGAACGGTGTAGAGCAGGAACCGCACCTTCATGCCGTTGAGCTCGCCGATGTCGATCGGCAGGAAATCGAAAAAGAGGGTCCTGTCGGTGCGGGTCTTCATCGAGACCATCTTGCCCTTGTTCTCGCGCGGCAGCTTCGCGTAGATGAACTCGAGGTTCGTCGTCTTGCCGCCGAGGCCCGGACCGTAGTAGACGATCTTGGCGTTGATCTCCTGTCCCGAGTAGTTGAATACTGGCATGACGCTCCTCTTCGTACTCTCCGTTTGAAAAACCGCCGGGGCGAGACCGCCGCTCGTATGGTGCGCAAGGCAAGGAAGCGAATCTTGAGCCGGCTTCGGTTCGCTTGAGCGAGGGTGTTCGTCTCGTGCGTTCGATAAGATCCCACCCCGGCATGGCGTGGACGGGCAAGGCTCATGCCACTGTCGCCGTTTCTTGACGCATTTTTAACCGATTGAATCGCAGCCGGTTGCGCGCCGCGCCGGGACGGGCGGCCGGGCATGAAAAAGCCCCCCGCCATAAAATGAGAGGGGGCTTTTGAAATCTGCGAAAGCGCGGCGCCTCGGAAGCGGCTCGCGGATTACGGCTCGAGGGGCGGATCGAGCGATACGGACCCCGGGTTGGAGCATTTCGCGCCGACGCAATCGAGGACGACCGTCGTGACCTGTCCCTCGCTCACGCTGAAATTCGAGGTCCAGCAATAGCTCGTATCGGCGACGACGATATTGCCGCGGACGAAGAGCGAGTGCCCTCCCGCCGGGACCTCGATCAGGTTCGGTTGCTCGCTCGTGTAGGTTCCCATGTAGCTGCCGTCGACCCATACCCACGCCGCGAACGAAAGACAGTTCGCGAACCGGAGACTCATGTCCGTTTCCTGAACGGACGAGGTTTTCTCCGAGCAGCCGATGAGGAGCGAGACGAAGAGAATCAGGAAAACGAACGCGCCGACCCGGGCCATCGAAACCTCCTCGGATATCGCAGGAAATCCTTCTTGCGCGAACAGGTTACCGTTCGCGAGAAGAATTTAACAAACGGCGGCTGGTTGCACAACGGAAAAAATGGAGCGCGGCCTAGTCCCGGCCGACGCGAAGCCTCGCGCCGCACCACGGGCAGTACGCGAAGCGGGCGTCGGCGGCCTTCCCGCAGCCGCAGGAGATCTCGGGCGTCTCCGGCGGCATCCGCTCCTGGCCGAGCGGATCGCCGACGAGAGGCTTGAGGCAGTCGTACAGCTCGCGGCCCTTCGAAAGCATGAACTCGTGCCTGCGTTCGTTCGTATCGACGACGAGGCGCGGATGGATATCCCCCGCCTTGATCTCTATCCCGCGAATGGCCGTGAGGTCGATCGAGAGGTTTCGTATCCCGAAGGAGGCGTCGAACGGGAAGACCTGGAAGAGGAGCCGGCGATCGGTGAGCTCGAGCATACCGCGCGCCGCTACCGGCTTGGAAACGTAGTAAATGGCTTTTTGCATGAAAAGGGTGGTTTCAGTCGAAATGTGCAACGACGATCCTCCTTGGAAAGGACTCCCGCGGTGCACGTGCGAGATTTGTGCCAGTCATGCCGCTTGACACCCCCGTCCGCCGCCCGTATTCTCGGCCAAACCGTGGGACGCATAGGAACAATCGTATTCTCCGCGGCGGCGGCGCTCGCGAACGCGCTGCCGGCGTTCGTGTTGGACGCCGCCGCCGGCGTTTGCACGTTCCTGCATTACTCGTTCTCGCCGGGGAAGCGCCGCAACGTGCGGGAGAACCTCTCGGGCGCCGGCCTTCCCTCCCGCGCCGGCGCCGTGTACGGCATATTCCGGATTCACACGGCCAACGTCATCGAGATGATAGCTTCGAGCAGATGGCGTGCGGACCGGCTCGAAAACCGTTTCGATTTCGAGGGCAGGGAAGCTCTCGACGCGGCGCTCGCCTGCGGCAAAGGAGTCATACTCGTCACGCAGCATACGGGAAGCTGGGAAACGGGGGCCGTCTATCTGCGATCGCTCGGCTACCGCCTGCACGTCGTGGCGGGCGTGCAGCTTTCACCCCTCCTTACCGGCGCGGTCAAGAAGGCGAAGGAGGAGCTCGGCATCGAGGTCATCACTCCCGAGGACTCGTCGCGGCGGCTTCTCAAGGCCCTCGCGTCCGGCGGCATCCTCGCGCTGCTCGTCGACGGCGATGTTTACACCGGCGGAACGGAGGTAGTATTCTTCGGGAAGACGGTCCGCCTCCCCGACGGCCCCGTGCGGCTCGCGCGGGCGTCGGGCGCTCCCGTCGTCGCCGGATACTGCCGGCGCGCCGGTTCCCGGAGGTACCGCATACATCTCGAACGCCTGCTCGGCGCGGACGAGGCGGCGGCGCTTTCCGAGAGCGAGGCGCTCGAACGAGTGTACGCGGCGGTCGAGCGATTCATCCGCGAGAACGCGGATCAGTGGATCATGTTCCGGCGTTTCTGGGACGGAAGGAAATGAAGATCGGCATCGTCACGCAGTCGTACTATCCGCGCCCCGGGGGCGTCACCGAGGTCGTGCATCACACGGCGCGCGAGCTTCGCCGGCTCGGCCACGAGGCGAAGATCGTCACGACGCACTACGACGGGCCGGAACCGGCCGATCCGAACGTCATCAGGATCGGACACAACGTCCTCGTGCCGATGAACGGAGCCTGGGTCAACATGACGGCCGGCGTCCGCCTCGCCACGCAGCTTCGCCGCATCTTCGACCGCGAGGCGTTCGACGTCGTTCACACGCACTGCCCGCTCGTGCCGACCCTCCCTCTCATGACGATCTCCGCCGTCCGTCCCGGGCAGAAGCTCGTCGGAACCTTCCACGCCGCGGCCGAGAGCAACTACGCCTACCGGCTGTTCCGCGGGCCGCTCGGGCGCAGGGCCGCGCGGCTCGACCGGCGCCTGGCCGTCTCCGAGGCGGCGCGGCGTCTCGCGAGCCGGTATTTCCCCGGCGACTACGACATCGTGCCGAACGGAGTGGACTGCGCGCGGTTCAAACCCGGGATCGAGCCGATCGCCCGCTTCCGGGACGGCCGGCTCAACCTCCTCTTCGTCGGCCGTCTCGACCGGAGGAAGGGCGCCCCGTACCTCTGCCGGGCCCTCCCTCTCGTCGCGCGGGCGCTCGAGGGACGGGTGAGGCTCATCGTCGTCGGCGAGAAAGGCCTTCGCAGCGCTCTGTGCGCGCGGCCCGTCGACCTCGGCGGCGCCGAGATCGTCTGGATCGGACGCGTCCCGCCGGAGGAGCTCCCGCGCTATTACGCGACGGCCGACGTCTTCTGCTCCCCCGCCGTCGGTCAGGAGAGCTTCGGGATCGTCCTGCTCGAGGCGATGGCGGCCGGATCGGCCGTCGTCGCCTCGGACATACCGGGCTACCGCGCGGTCGTCGAGGACGGCGTCGACGGCCTGCTCGCCGCCCCCAGGGATCCGGCGGCGATCGCCCGGGCCGTGCTGGCGCTCGCGAAC
>JAGUZZ010000029.1:0-3665 GCA_020060525.1 bacterium
GCGTTCCTCGGCTATTTCCTCTTCGCCGCGGCGTACGCGGCGTTCGCGCTCGCCGGAAGCGCGGCGGCGCTGTGGCTGCTCTTCCCGCTGCAAGGCGTCTATCTCGGCTTCACGGAGGGCGTCGGCACGGCCTACCTCGCGACGATCGTCCCGAAGGAGCGCCGCGCGACGGGGTTCGCGCTCTACCATACCGTGATCGGTCTCGCGCTTCTGCCCGCCGGGCTGCTCGGCGGCTGGCTCTGGCGCCGTTTCTCGCCCGAAGCGACCTTCCTCGCCGGCTCCGCCTTCGCTCTCGCCGCGGGCGCCCTCTTCGGAGCGTTTCTCCTTCGAAAACGCCCCGCGGGACGCCGGCCGGCGGACGGCGGAACGCATGGAATCGAGGCGCCGCGATGACGCGGCCGGCGCCGGAAGAAGGCGCGCGTCCCGGAATGAAGCGCATCTTCGGTCCCGTTCCCTCGCGGAGGCTCGGCCTTTCGCTCGGCGTGGACGTCATCCCGTACAAGACCTGCACCTTCGACTGCGTCTACTGCGAATGCGGCGCAACGACGAAAAAGACGTGCACGCGGGAGGCGTTCTTCGAGCCGGACGAAATTCTCGGGGAGCTCGACCGTTGGCTCTCGAGCGCCGCGGGGAAACCCGACGTCGTCACCCTCTCGGGCTCCGGCGAACCGACGCTCTACGCCCGCATGGGGGAGCTCATCGACGGTGTGAAACGTCTCACGGGGCTTCCCTTCGCCGTCATCACGAACAGCTCGCTCCTCTGGATGAGCGAGGTCCGCGAGGAGCTCTCCCGCGCCGATATCGTCGTTCCGTCCCTCGACGCCGCCGTCCGGGAGGACTATCTGCGCGTCAACCGCCCGCATGCGGAATGCACGCTCGAGCGCCTCGTCGGAGGGCTCGAGACGTTCCTCGCCTCCTACCGCGGAACGGTTCTTCTCGAAGTGCTCCTCGTCGGAGGATACAACGCGGGCGAGGCGAACCTCGAGGCGCTCCGCGGGACGATCGGCCGCCTCCGCGCCGACCGCATCCAGCTCAACACGGCGGTCCGGCCGGGCACCGAGCCCGGCGTCGAGCCCCTCGACGGAGAGACGCTCGAGCGTATCCGCCGCTCATTCGGGCCTCGGTGCGAGGTTATCGCCGCCGCCGCGCCGACGCGCATGAGCCATGAAGGCAAGGTGTTCGAGGAAACGATCCTCGCCCTCCTCTCCCGGCGGCCCTGCACCGCCGCCGATATATGCGCGGCGTTCGGCGCTCCCCCGCCCGCCGTCGACGAAGTGCTGAGCAAGCTCGTAAGCGACGGCAAAATAAGGGCCGAGCGGCGCGGAGACAGACTGTACTACCGTCCCTGACACGCCGAAAAACAAGGCCGAAGCCCCGCAGCCGCCCCCGGCGGCCGGCTGCGCTCCGAAGCTCGACCTCTCCGCGCGTAAGTAGTTATACTCAAAGATGGATAGGCGACGTCCGTTGGGTACGATTCTTGCGCAATTGTTGCGCATGTCGGGGGACCGGCTCGCGCGAGCCGGCGAGCCGGAAGCCACCGTACGGACGGCGGGCGCCGCGAATCGTCGCGGGACGCACGGCCGCCGTTCACAGGAGAGCGCGGCATGAAAATACTCGTGGTCGACGACGACAAGTTCTACCGCCGGATCCTCACGGAAGCCCTGCTCGAGAAGGGGCACGAGATCGTGACGGCGGAGAACGGCGTCGAAGCGACGAAACAGCTCTTTTCGAACTCCGTGCGCATGGTCATCACCGACTGGGTCATGCCCGAGATGGACGGACCGGCGCTGTGCAGATGGATCCGCGCTCAGATGTTCCCCGGATACACCTACATCATCATGCTCACGTCGAGAAACGGAAAATCGGACGTCATCGAAGGGCTGAAGTCCGGAGCGGACGAGTTTCTCATGAAGCCGTTCGATCCCGTCGAGCTCGAAACGCGCATACGGGTGGCCGAGCGCATCCTGTCCGCGGAGCACCACTACATGGTCATCTTCGCGCTCGCGAAGCTCGCCGAATCGCGCGATCCCGAAACGGGACGCCATCTCGACCGAATCCGCGAATATTCGCGCCTCCTCGGAAACGCGCTCGCCCTCACGAGCGAACTTTCCGGCGGCCTCTCGCGCGCCGACATCGAATCGATCTACCTCACGAGCCCCCTTCACGACATCGGAAAGGTCGGGATTCCCGACGCCATCCTCCTCAAGCCGGGATCGCTCGAGCCCGCGGAATTCGAGATCATGAAAACGCACACGATCATCGGCGGCACGACGCTCGGGCAGGCGCTCGCGCAGTATCCGGGGGCGCAGTTTCTCAAGACCGCCCGGGACATAGCGTTCTGGCACCACGAGCGGTACGACGGAAGCGGATACCCGCACGGCCTCGCGGGGGACGACATCCCCGTCAGCGCGCGGATCGTGGCGCTCGCGGACGTGTACGACGCTCTCACCTCGAAACGGCCCTACAAGAAGGCTTTTTCGCACGAGGAAGCCCGGAGTTACATCCTCGATCAGCGCGGCAAGCAATTCGACCCCGCCGTCGTCGACTGCTACAGGCAAGCGGACACTATCTTCTCCGAGATTTCGAAGCGGCTCTCCGACAGCGAACCGCGGGCCGACGCGGCTCCGGCTCCCGAGGCGGCGCTCGCGCGGTAGCGGCGTCGCCGCGAAGCACGGGGACGTTGCCTTCGCCCCGGTGTATCATGTACAGTATGGAAACGCGGCGTTTCCCGCGCCGCGCGCGGACGTTTTCGTCGGAGGAGAGTATGCGCTCGATTCGCGAAATGCGGCGTCTCGCTGCGGCGGGCGCCGCCGGACTCGCCGTGCTGTGCGCGGCGTGCCCCGGCCGGGGGCAAACGCCCGGCTCGTCGGGCGGCCTCGAGCTGGGACCCCACGCGGTGGGGTTCCGCACGATGGAGCGCTACGACTATTCCCGAACGTTCCGGGACAAGCGCGGGCCGGACGGGATCGCCCGGCCGGGCGAGCGCGCCCGCCCCGTTCTCATGTACGTGTGGTATCCGGCGGAGAACACGCCCGGGGAGACGCCGATGGTCTACGGCGAATGCTCCTTCGCGAGCCCGGCCGATCCGGCGTTCTTCCCGCTCGTATCCCGTCTTCAGGAACGGGAGATCTACTCGACGCTCTATCCGTTCTTCCAGGGACAGCGGGGAAGCGTCGTCGATCTCATGAACGTCGCGCTCGCGGCGGTCCGCGACGCGAAGCCTCTCGAGGGAACGTTTCCCCTCGTCGTGTATCACACGGAGATGCGGGGCGCGCCCGGGGAGAACGCCCTGCTCTGCGAGCATCTCGCGAGCCACGGCTACGTCGTCGCGACGGCGCATTCGATCGGAACCATGGGTCGCGATCCCTCGCCGAACCTCGACGATCTCGCCTCCCTCGTGCGCGACAAGGAGTTCGTCGTCGCCGCTCTCCGCGATTGGCCGCAGTTCGACGGGGAAAAGCTCGCCCTCGCGGGCAACGGGTTCGGCGCTCTCGCCGCTCTCGTCCTCGCGATGCGCAACTCGGACGTCGACGCCGTCGTCACGTTCGGAGCATGGACGTCCGGCCCCGGCCTCGCGGATCTCGCCGGCGTCTGCGCCGGCTACCGCCCCGAACGCCTCGCCGTCCCTCTCCTCTCGATCGCCGACGGCGGGCGGACGGCCGCCA
>JAGUZZ010000258.1:0-3135 GCA_020060525.1 bacterium
GCGATGAAAACGATCGACCGCATCGTGAACGTGTTTCCGCCGGAGCAGCAAACCCAGATCAGGATGCAGCTCGCCGGCACGCTTCAGGGGATCGTCGCCCAGACGCTCGTCCCGAAGATAGCGGGCGGTCGCATCGCCGCGCTCGAGATTCTCGTCGCCACGGACGCCGTGCGCGCCATGATCCGCGAGAACAAGATGGCGCAGCTCGCCTCGACGATCCAGACGGGCAAGCGGTACGGCATGCAGCTTCTCGAGGATCATCTGAACGAGCTCGTCGCGGCGAAGACGGTCAGCTACGAGCAGGCCGTCGAGAAGGCCAACGCCCCCGAGACGATCCGCCGCCCCGGCGGCGCGCCGAAGCCCGCGGCCGTCGGCGTTTGAGCGATCAGCCGCTCTCGCGGGCCTTGAGAAAAAGGTCATCGAGAAAACAGCTTGCCGCGGCATCTTGTTCGCCTATAATCAGGCGGATTTGTTCGGTCGCCGAGGGAGGATTTCTCGCAGTGGAAATAATCTCGGGGAGCATAGAGATCCCGGACCTCGAACGCATGGCCGCCGCGATGTTCGGGAACATGGTGAAGGCCGTCGTCGATGTCGACCGGGAGCTGCTGGCCGTCGACGGGGAGCTTCATTCGGATCTGGAGGCCCTGCTCATCGACGCCGGGTCGCGGCAGCAGAGCCTCTGGGGGATCAATCTGTATCCGGCGATGACGGGCGACGATTTCGTCGAGTTCGATTCGATGATCAATATGCGGCCGTCGCGGGGGAATATGAGCCGCGGCGTCGAAGACGAGCGCATGCGCGGGCGGATTCTCGAGATCGTCGCGAAGAAGGTGCGGCGATGAGCGCGGAGCATCGGGATCTCGCGGCCGGGCGCTGGAAGGAGATGCCGCTCCTCGACCGCATGGCGCACATCGGCGGCGAGGTCGAGCGCGCGCTCTCGTGGCGCTCGAAGAACAACGCCGCGTACAGCCGCCGGGCGTTCGAGCGCGCGCTCGAGCTCGTCGATCTCAGTCTCGAGTACCCGCTGAAACGCACCCACCTGCGCGAAATCGCCCGGATGCGCGAAGCGCTCGTGGATTACTTCTATGGAGCCAACGAGTACGGGTCGACCGAAGAGTCGTGGAGAAGGTACTTTTATTATTTCAGCTACGCGGCCCGCCGGAATTTCTAGATACATGATACGCCCTCGAGCGCGGCGCGACAGCGGGCGGCCTCCTTGCCGCGGGAGCGCGACTCCTGTATCATCCAAGCGATGCGCGCCACTCTCGGAAGCTATGTCGACGGCTTTCTCTCCCGCGGCGGCGAAACGGCGTTCGTGCACCGGAGCGGACTGCGGAGCGTCCGCACGTCGTACGCCGAGGCCGCGCGGAGCGCATATCGATTCTCGCGGGAGCTCGAGGAGCGCGGAGTCGGCGCCGGAGACCGCGTCCTCCTCCAGGGGGAAAACGGGGCGGATTGGGCGGCCGTCTTTTGGGGGTGCGTCGTCCGCGGTGCGATCGTCGTGCCGCTCGACGCGCGAAGCGAGCCCGGATTCGTCTCGAGGGTCGCCGCGCAGGTCGCACCCGCGCTCGCCGTCGTCGAACTCGAGGCCGGCGACGTTCCCGCTCTCCCGTGCCCCGTCGTTCGGCTTGACGAGCTCGCATCGCTGATTTCCAGCCATTCCCCAGAGCCTCGCCCCGCAGGAGACCTCTCGCCCGACGACACCTTCGAGATCGTGTTCACCTCGGGCACGACGGCCGAGCCGAAGGGCGTGCGCGTCACGCATCGCAACCTGCTCGCCAATCTCGAGCCTCTCGAAGGCGAGATCGGAAAGTATCTCGCTCTCGAGCGGATCGTTCATCCGCTCCGTTTCCTGTGCCTCGTACCCCTGAGCCACGTCTTCGGCCAGATCATGGGGGTGTTCGTGCCGCCGATGCTCGGGGGAGAGGTGTTTTTTCAAAAGGCGCTCGGTCCCTCCCGCGTCATCGAAACGATCAAGGCGGAGAGGATCTCGGTTCTCGTCGCCGTGCCTCGTATGCTCGACACGCTTCGCGAGCATATCCTCGGCGATGACGAGACGAGCGGCGGGCTCGACGCCTTCCGCAGGACGTTCGAGGCCGGGCGCGGGCGCCATCCGCTTTCGCGCTGGTGGAGGTTCCGCGCGATCCATTCGCGGTTCGGCTGGAAGTTCTGGGCGTTCATATCGGGGGGCGCCGCGCTCTCTCCCGAGACGGAAGAGTTCTGGGACCGGCTCGGCTTCGCGGTCATTCAGGGATACGGCATGACGGAGACCGCCTCTCTCGTCAGCGTCAACCATCCCTTTAAATTGGTCCGCGGCTCGATCGGCAGGGCGATGCCCGGCCAGTCGGTGAAGCTCGCCCCCGACGGCGAGATCCTCGTTCGCGGAGACAACGTCTCGCCCGGCTACTGGAAGGACGCGGGCGAATGGGCGAGAACGGAGGACGGGTGGCTCCGCACCGGCGACGTGGGGGAGATGGACGAGAAGGGAAACCTCTATTTCAAGGGTCGCACGAAAGACGTCATCGTGACCGCCGCGGGTATGAAGGTCTATCCCGGGGACATCGAGCAGGCGTTCGATCGCGAGCCGGAGGTGAAGGTCTCGTCGGTCGTGGCGCTCGAGAGCGCCGCGGGTCCCGAGCCGCTCGCCGTGCTCGTTCTGCGGCGGCGCGGGACGGACGTCTCGGCCCTCGTCGATCGCGTCAACCGATCGCTCGCCCCGCACCAGCGCATCCGCCGCTGGTTCGTCTGGCCGGACGAGGATTTTCCGCGGACCTCCACGCGAAAGGTGCTGCGAAGGCTCGTCGCGGAAAAGGCGCTCGCGGCCGAGCGGAGCGGGCTCCGTCATGAGGAAGGTCGAGTCGCGGCCTCCGGCGAGATCGGCGATATCGTCTCGCGCATCGGCGCGTCGGCGGACCGCACGGTCGATCCGTCGGCGAGACTCGGCCTCGATCTCAAGCTCGACTCTCTCGGCCGCGTCGAGCTGCTCGACGCCGTCGAGGACCGCTACGAGATCGAGATCGACGAGGCGGCGCTGACCGAGACGACGACGCTCGGCGAGCTCGGAAATCTCGTGCGGGCGGGGGGCGCCGGGCGGGCGGCGCCGTATCCCTATCCGCGCTGGCAGCAGCGCGCGCC
>JAGUZZ010000084.1:0-5228 GCA_020060525.1 bacterium
ATCTTCTCGACCTCGCGCCGCGCCGCCTCCCGGAACCCCTCCACTCGCCGCAGCCGGTCGGCCCTCTCCTCCTCACGCGCCGCGGGCCCCGTCTCGACGACGAGCTCGACTTCGCGGCCGATCAGGACGCCGCCGTTTTCGAGGTCGCAGCGGACCGGATGGAGCGCGAACGTCGCGATCGAATAGCCGCGGTACCGGCTCGTGCCGAGATGCCGCGCGCGCCACTTGGGAAAGATCCCGCTCTCGGAACGCACCTCTTCGGGCGACACGGCGAGTCCGGCCTCCGCGCCGTCGTCGCGGCGCACGCCGCCGTAGAGGGCGAGCGCGCCGGGCACCGAGACGCCGATCTCGTCGCGCACCTCGAGCCGATAATCGTTCACCGACTCTCCCTGGGGAAGCAGTACGCTCACGACGCGGTACGGAAGCGCCGGATACCCGATGTATTCGAGCGATCCGTACCCGTCGATTTCGATCCTCCACCCGCCCGACGCGTCGCCGCGCACCGAGAGCTTGGACTCGTCGAGCGTAAACGTCCATGAAAGCGTCGCCGCCGTCGCGGTCGCCGCCGTTAAGGTCGCAAAGAGGGAGAGAGCCAGGAATGCGGAGATGATCCGTCCCATGCGGAAATCCTCCTGACGATGCGTTCGTTTCGTGCCCCGGAAAACTCTGACGCTCGAGAACCGGTCGTTGCTCAGCTCTATGTTGCCGCTCCTTACCGTCTGAACGCCATGGTTACAGCGAGAGAGGAGCTCGGAAAGAGTACGAATATAATACTACACGAAATATAACTCTTTGTCAAGCATGCCGTTAAATCGCGCCGCCGAAGCGCTTTAGTCGCCGGCGCGGGGCCGTTTCCCGCCCGTCCCCTTGATTCCCCGCCGTTCCCGCTCCTTCCTCCCCGCGACGCTCAAGACGATCCCCGAATCCGACCGGTCGGCCCCGACGACGTCCCCCTCCGAGACCGATCCCTCGATGACGAGACGCGCGAGCGGATCGAGGAGCCATTTCTGCATGAGTCTTTTCAGGGGGCGCGCGCCGAAATCGGGGCTGTATCCGCGCTCCATGAGCGTCTCCCGCGCGGCCTCGGTGAGCTCGAGCGAAAGCCCCCGTTCGGCGAGCCGTTTGTTGATCGCCTCGACCTGCAGATCGACGATCCGGAGGATGTCGTCTCGGCCGAGGAACCGGAACACGATGATCTCGTCGACCCGGTTCAGAAACTCCGGCCGGAAGAACGCGCGGAGCGCCTCCGTCATCCGCCGGGACAGCTCCTCGTCGTCGAGACTCCCGCGCTCCTTGAGAAACTGGCCGCCGAGGTTCGAGGTCATGATCACGATCGCGTTCTTGAAATCGACCGTGCGCCCCTGAGAGTCGGTCAGCCGCCCGTCGTCGAGGAGCTGCAGCAGGATGTTGAAGACGTCCGGGTGGGCTTTCTCGATCTCGTCGAAGAGGATGACGCAGTACGGATTGCGGCGGACCGCTTCGGTGAGATATCCGCCCTCCTCGTATCCGACGTAACCCGGCGGCGCCCCGACGAGGCGGGAAACGGCGTGCTTCTCCATGAATTCCGACATATCGATGCGCACCATGCTGTTCTCGTCGTCGAAGAGAACCTCGGCGAGCGCCTTGGCGAGCTCCGTCTTGCCGACGCCGGTGGGCCCGAGAAAGATGAACGACCCGAGCGGCTGGTTCGGATTGTGGAGGCCGGCTCGGGAACGCCGCACCGCGTTCGACACGGTCTCGATCGCCTCGCGCTGTCCGACGACGCGGTCCGCGATCCGATCCTCGAGGCGCAGCATCTTCTCACGCTCCTCTTCGAGCATGCGCGAGAGCGGGATGCCCGTCCATGTGCTCACGATTTCGGCGATATCCGACTCGGTCACCTCTTCGCGAAGAAGGCTCCGGTCGCCTTCCTGCATCGCCCGCAGCCGCTCGCGCGCGGCGTCGAGCTCGCGCCCGAGCTCGACGATCACGCCGTAACGGATCTCCGCGACGCGCTCGAGATTGCCCTCGCGCTGGGCGATCTGCTCGTCGGTGCGGGCGCGGTCGAGGCGTTCCTGAAGCGTCCTGATCTCCGCGACGGCCCCCTTTTCGTTTTCCCAGCGCGCCCGCATCCCCGCTCCGCGCTCCTCGAGCTCCGCGAGCCTCTCCTTCACCGGCGCGAGCCGCCCGCGTACGTCCTCGTCTTCCCCTTCCTTTTCGAGCGCGCGCCGCTCGATCTCGAGCTGCGTGATCCGGTCCTGTATCTCGGCGAGCTCCCTCGGCATGCTGTCCATCTCGAGCCGAAGGCGGGACGCGGCCTCGTCCATGAGATCGATCGCCTTGTCGGGCAAAAACCTCGCGGTGATGTACCGGTGGGAGAGCTTCGCCGCCGCCACGAGCGCCGAATCGAGGATGCGCACGCCGTGGTGGACCTCGTACTTCTCCTTGAGCCCGCGCAGGATGGCGATCGCATCCTCCACGGTCGGCTCGCGGACGAGAACCGTCTGAAACCGGCGCTCGAGCGCCGCGTCCTTTTCGATGTGTTTTCGGTACTCGTCGAGCGTGGTCGCGCCGATGCAGCGGAGCTCGCCGCGGGCGAGCGCGGGCTTGATCATGTTCGACGCGTCTACGGCCCCCTCGGCCGCTCCGGCGCCGACGAGTGTATGGAGCTCGTCGATGAAGAGGATGATCCGGCCCTCGGCGTCCGTGATCTCCTTGATGACCGCCTTGAACCGCTCCTCGAACTCTCCGCGAAACTTGGCGCCGGCGACGATCGCTCCCATGTCGAGGCCGAGCAGACGCTTGCCCCTGAGACTCTCGGGTATCTCCCCGGAGGCGATCCGCTGGGCGAGGCCCTCGACGATCGCCGTCTTGCCGACGCCGGGCTCGCCGATGAGAACGGGGTTGTTCTTCGTCCGGCGCGACAGCACCTGACTCACCCGCCGGATCTCCTCGTCGCGGCCGATCACGGGATCGAGCTTGCCGCGGCGCGCGAGATCCACGAAATCCCTCGTGAACCGCTCGAGCGCCCGGTACTTGCTCTCCGGATTCTGATCGGTCACGCGCTGCGAGCCGCGCACGCCGGCGAGGGCCCTCAGAACGCCGGCGCGGTCGACGCCGCTCGAGGCGAGCATCCTCCCGGCCGCGCCCGCGTCGGCGATCGCCGCGAGGAACAGGTGCTCCGTGCTCACGTACTCGTCATGCAGGGCGTCGGCCTCGCCGAGGGACTTTCGAATGACTTCCTGAAGCTCCCCCGATGGTCTCGCCTCGGCCGTCCCCTTCTCGAGACGCGGCATCGCGGAAAGCGCCTTCTCGATCGAGGCGTCGAGCGCCTGAACCTGCACGCCCGTCTTTTTCAAGACCGGAACGATCACGCCCTCTTCCTGCCGCAGAAGCGCAGCTATAAGGTGAACGGGCGTCGTTTCCGTGTGATTCTTTCTGAACGCGATCTCCTGCGCCGAGGCGACCGCCTCCTGCGCCTTGACCGTGAACCTATCGAAATTGACCACGATATCGGCTCCTTTGCTGAAACCATCCGCCCGGCTATTCGCAGCGAATATGCCACGCGCGGATCAGTCGTGAAAATTCATGCTATCGTATTATTTATATTGGAGTTAGTGATCAGATCAATATGGGTGTGCCCGAGATGCCTCGAGACTGGCGAGCACCTAACAATGCCATCTTGGCGCTAAGAAACGAGCATGTACGCCAAAATGGCCTATTCTTCGAGCACCCAGCTATAGTCGAAGATATTCTTATAACGATAGAGACATTTGACGAGATTGATCTCGTCCGTCGTCGGGTGATGCGCCTGCGGCGTCGTGAGCCCGACCATCAGGTGACCGACGTTCCGGCTGTGCTCGAGGCCGATGACGTGTCCGAGCTCGTGCGTGAAGACCATATGAGAATAGATCGAAATCGGAACCTCCGTGTTCCGCGTATAGATCCAGAGCTCGCGGAGCTTCGGAGTGCCGTCGCTGTTGTACTCGGTGGTCGAGACGTGGTGCCGGTAGTCCGAGACCGTGTCGTAATGTATCACCACGTCGGCGCCCTCCGGGAGCTCGACCTCGACGAATAAATCCTCGCCGACGGAGGTCTCCCAGTCCGCCAACGCGCCCGTCGCCGCCGCCTGCAGATCGAGCCCCCGCCACACGAAGGGCGGATTGTATACGGTCACGGGCCAGTGATTCCATCCCCGGTAGACCGTGGGGTATCCGTAGTCGCCCGCGGTCTTCGTCATACCCTTGTAGAAGAGGATGAACCGGCCTTCGTACTGATCGGGCGGCACCGTGTTGACGAGCCCGAACACGCCGATCATGTCGAAATCGAGCGCGATGAACTGCGTAATCTTCGGCATCGGCATGGCGATGTCGTAGTAGGCGCCGGGCTGTCCGAAGACGAGCTCGTCGCGCGCCGTCACCGCCGTCGCGTACGAAGGAACGTTCTCGAGGAAATAGGAGCCGTCCGCGGCGCTCACGGCGCTCCGAATGCCCGAGGCGACGACGACGCCCGGCAGCCCCTCGCCGGTCCGCGCGTCCCGCACGCGGCCGCCGATGTCGATGCCGCGCACGGCCACCTTGACGCAATTGCCGAGCGGCGACATATTGAAGAAATCGTCGGCAGCCCGCATGGTGACGAACACGTACCCCGCCGAGACGAGGTTACGGATGGTCATCTGCTCGCGCGTCCCGGCGACCGACGGCACGGGCTCGCCGATCTTTCCCTCCGCCTGACGCCAGTCTTCCTCGGTCACGATCGGATAGATCGAGGTCCGCACGATATAGGAGGCCGCGCGTCCCTCGGTTCCGTCGTCTCCCGGCGCGGTCCACTCGAGCCGTATCGTTCCGTCGAGATCCCCCGGCGATCCCGAGAGGTCCGCGATCGCCGCGGGAGGAATCGTGTCCGGAAAACCGATGACGTTCACGTCCCAGCTGACCGTGTCGCCGTTCTGCCCGTCCCACGCGATGCCGTCGAGAACGAACTCCCCCCGTTCCATGAACCGGTTCACGAGATCGGGGGATCCGGCGTGCAGCATCTCGCCGTTCAGACGGTAGATGTACTGGAGAGAGGCCGGGTGATCGTCCGTCGCCCGCAGATGGAACTCGATCGTATCCCCCACGGCGCAGGAGACCATCTTCTGCTCCGGGTAGTACCACTCGATGCGCGGCGGAAGATCGTCCTTCGCGACGACCGTCACGTGCCAGTCCCGGCTCGCCCGCCGCTCGCCGTCTCGGGCCGTTCCGCGGATC
>JAGUZZ010000139.1:0-3908 GCA_020060525.1 bacterium
GCCGAGATCACGGGCGGCCGCTTCTGGCTCGCCGAGAACGACGAGGGGCTTCGCGACATCTACCGCCAGATCGACGAGCTCGAGCGCAGCGAGATCGAGTCGCTGCGCTTCGTCGACTACCGGGAGCTCTTCGTCTGGTTCGCGCTCGCGGCGCTTGCCCTGCTGCTCGCCGAGGCGGCGCTCGCGAACACCGTTTTCAGGAGGATTCCGTAAATGCACCTCGGCGACGTGAAGATGCTCTACCTCCTGTGGCTCGTGCCGGCGCTCGTGCTGCTGCTCGCGTGGGCCGCGGCGAGACGCCGCGCGGCGCTCCGGCGGTTCATCGACGACGAGCTCCTCGAGCGGATCGGCCTCTCGCAGAACCGCCCCGCGCGCGCGTGGAAGGCGGCGCTCTTCATTCTCGCCTTCTCGCTCGTCGCTTTCGCGGCGGCGCGCCCCGCGTGGAATCCGAAGCCCCAGACGATCGAGCGGCGAGGGAGAGACGTCATGATCCTCCTCGACGTCTCGAAGAGCATGCTCGCCGAGGACCTCGCGCCGAACCGCCTCGAGCGCGCGAAGATCGCGATCAAGGACATGGTGGAGCGCCTTCAGGGGGACCGCGTCGGGCTCATCGCGTACGCCGGCACGGCGGTCCTCAAGGTGCCGCTCACGACCGATTACGGATTCTTCGGCCTCGTCCTCGACGACATCGACGTCGAGAGCGTCTCGCGCGGCGGGACGAAGATCGGCGACGCGGTCCGAAAGACCTTGGACGAGGGCTTCGACAACGAGGAGAAGAAGTACAAGGACATCATCCTCATCACGGACGGCGAGGATCACGACTCGTTCCCGGTCGAAGCGGCCGAGGAGGCGGCTCAGAAAGGCGTCCGCATCATCGCGATCGGCCTCGGCGACGAGAACGAGGGGCGCCGCATCCCGCTCACGGACGAGAAGGGGAACCGCTACTACCTGACCTACAACGGGCAGGAGGTCTGGAGCCGTCTCGACGCGTCGACGCTGCGCAAGATGGCGAACGCGACCCCGGGCGGCAAGTACCTCAACGTCGCGACCGGCGCCATCGACCTCGGCGACGTCTACCTCAAGCTCATCGCGAGCGAGGAGAAGCGCGAGATCGAGACCAAGACGATGCAGCTCTACGAGGAGAAGTTTCAAATATTCCTCGCGATGGCGCTCGTGCTGCTCGCGGCCGAGGCGGTCGTCGGGGAGAGGAGGAGGGGCGCATGGTGAAGGTTCGCATCGGGCGCCGCGCAGCCGTCGCGATCGCCACGGCGGCGGCGGTTTCGATCGCGGGCGCCGCGTTCGCCGAATCGCCGCGCGGCCTCGTCTCGAAGGGGAACCGGCAGTACGGCAAAAAGGCCTTCGGCGAGGCGCTCGAGTATTACGACAAGGCCTCCGTCAAGTCGCCCGAGTCGCCCATCGTCGCCTTCAACAAGGGCGCGGCGCTCTACCAGCAGGGGGATCTCGAGCGCGCTCGGGAGCATTTCAAGGAAGCGGCCGCGAAGACGAAGTCCCTCCCCTTCGAGGCGAAGGCGTGGTACAACCTCGGGAACGTCGCCTTCAAGGAGGGGGAGCGGCAGGAGGACAGCGATCTCAGAAAGGCGCTCGCCTCGCTCGAGGAGAGCGTGAAGCACTACGTGACGGCCCTCGAAAAGGATCCCGAGCTCGAGGAGGCCGCGGAGAACCTCGAGACCGCGCGGCTCAAGATCAAGGACCTCCTCGACAAGATACAGAAACAGCAGCAGCAAGGCGGCGACCAGAGCCGGCAGCAACAGCAGGAGCAGCAGGAGGGCGAAGAGCAGGAGCAGCAGCAGGGCGAGGGGGAGCAACAGGAGGGGGAGGAGCGGCAGGAGGGCGCCCAGGATCGCGAGGAGAAGGCCGCCGAGGAGCAGCAGAAGAAGGACGAGCAGGCCGCCGCTGAGAAACCAAAAGAAAAACCGCTTGAAAGCGACAAGACGGCGCAGCAGATTCTCGACGAGGAGAAGGAGAACCGCAAGGAGCGCCAGCGGCAGGAGAGCCGCTCGAAGTACCGGCCGGTCGGCAAGGATTGGTAAATGGCGGGAACGTTCGGCAATCGATCGAAGGGCCCGCGCGGCGCGGGGCGGGCCCGGACGTCTCGGACGACGGCGATAGCCGCGGCGTTCAGGGGGATAGCCGCGGTGTTCGCGGCCCTTGCCGTCGCCGCCGCCTCGTACGCCGCCGCGCAGGAGATCTCGGTCCGCGCCGCGGTCGAGTCCGAGTCCGTCTACATGGGCCAGTCCTTTGTCTACCAGATACAGGTCGAGGGGAGCGACGAGGTTTCGCAGCCCGACATCTCGCCCCTGCAGCAGCTCTTCACGGTCGAGTATCTCGGGGGGAGCTCGAACAACAGCCAGTCGATCTCGATCGTGAACGGGCGCATGGAGCGGCAGGTCCGCCGCGGCTACGTTTTCCAGTACCGCCTCACGCCGCGGACGAAAGGCGACGTCACGATCCCCGCCGTCGCGGTCAAGGTGAAGGGCCAGACGTTCAACACGAATGCGATCCGCCTCGGCGTCAACCAGCCCGTCGAGACGGAGGATTTCAAGCTCCGCATGTCGCTCTCGCGCGGGAGCGCCTATATCGGAGAGCCCGTCGTCCTCACCGTGACGTGGTACATCGGGCGGGACGTCGAGGACTTCCGTATCACGATGCCCCTCCTCGACAGCCCAGATTTCGAGTTCTACGATCCCGAAGTGAAGACCGATCCGAACAAGCAGTACTACCGCATCCAGATCGGCGCGTCGCAGGTCATCGCCGAGAAGGGGACCGCGACGCTCGACGGACGCGCGTTCGCGACGATCTCGTTCAAGAAGGCGCTCGTGCCGAAGCGCGCGGGAACGCTCTCGATCCCGCAGTCGACGATCGAGTGCGCGGCGGTGAGCGGGACGCTGCGCGGGAGGGATTTCTTCGACGATTTCTTCCGCGACAACTTCTTCGGCATGCGCCGCGGAGCCATGCAGCGCTACGTCGTGCCGTCGAACGCACTGAGCCTCAGTGTGCGCGACCTTCCCCGCGAGGGCCGCCCCGCGAGCTTCGCCGGCCACATCGGCGACTACAAGATCTCGGCGAGCGCGACCCCCACCGACGTGAGCGTCGGCGATCCGATCACGCTCAAGATCATCCTCTCGGGCCCCGACTACCTCGGGAACGTCGATCTGCCGCGCTTGCAGGACCAGACGGAGCTCAACACCTATTTCAAGATCCCCGACGAGCGGGCGGACGGGAAGATCGCGGGCCGCACGAAGGTCTTCACGCAGACGATCCGGGCGAAGAACGAAAACGTGAAGGAGATCCCGCCGATCGCGCTCTCCTACTTCGACACGAAAAGCGGCACGTACAAAACGGCCTCGACGTCTCCCATCCCCGTCACCGTGCGCGCGACCCGCGTCGTGACCGCGGTCGACGCCGAGGGGATCGCGGCGGGGCCCCTCGGGAGCCCGCTCGAGAGCTGGAAAGAGGGGATCGCGTACAACTACGAGGGCGCGGCCGTCCTCGAGTCGCGCACCTTCGGCCTCCTTTCGGCGCTCGAGAGCCCGCTCTGGCTCGCCGCGCTCTTCGGGCCGCCCGCGGCCTTCTTCGCGCTCTTCGGCGTCGTGACGGCGCGCCGACGCCGCGAGGAGAATATCGAAGGCGTGCGCGCGAGAGGCGCTCTGAGGCGCCTGCGCGCCCGTCTCGACGCGATCCGGAAGGGCGACGCCTCAGGGGCGCGTCTCTGCGAGCTCGTCCTCGGCGCGATGCGGGAGTATCTCGGCGACAGGCTCGCCGTTCCCGGCGCGACGCTCACGGCCGGGGACGTGGCGCGGATGCTCGCCGCGCGGAACGTGTCCGCGGCGGTCGTCGACGCCCTGCGCGGGATAATGGGATCCTGCGAGGCCGGCGCCTACGCCGGC
>JAGUZZ010000262.1:0-9614 GCA_020060525.1 bacterium
CTCCGTCGCCGTTCGCCGCGAGCGCCTCGAGCTCGCCGGCGCCGACGACGCGATGCCGGATCGGCGC
The DNA here is from genome assembly GCA_020060525.1 of bacterium. GTDB lineage: Bacteria > Krumholzibacteriota > Krumholzibacteriia > Krumholzibacteriales > Krumholzibacteriaceae > SSS58A. Next base: position 68 of record JAGUZZ010000262.1, read on the forward strand.
GTTCGCGAAGACGATCCCGTTCGCCCGCTCCTCGACGGCGTCGAGCGTCTCAGGCGAGGGCGCCGGCCCCTCGAGATCGATCGTGCAGCTCTCGGCGCCGAGATGGAACGATACGGTTCGAAGTCCTCCCGCCTCGAGAAACACGCGCGAGAGCAGATGCTGCCCCGAATGCTGCTGCATGTGATCGAAGCGGCGTCCCCAGTCGATCGCGCCCTCGACCTCCTCGCCGGAGCCGAGCGTCCCTTCGACGAGGTGGCGCACGCCGCCCGAGTCCTCGCTCACCGACACGACCCGCTTTCCGCCGAGCGTGCCGCGGTCGTCGGGCTGGCCGCCGGATTCCGGATAGAAATAGGTGCGCTCGAGGTACACCGCCGCGAGCCCCACACCCGCGGGCTCGACGGACCTCACCCGCGACGAGAACTCCGCGCGGTAGGGATCGTCGAGGTACGCCTGCTCGTCGAATCTCATCGTGAAACCCCGCTGTCGAAGCCGATTTCGGAGCGAGCATAGGGGAAGGGAGAACCCCGCGCAACCGCAATTATGCGCTCGGGGCGCCTCTCCCCTCGCGGCGCGACAGCGCGCCGGCGAGGACGATCGAGGCGAGCGCCATGACGAAGAACGTCGCGTCGCCGTGCCGCGTGTAGAACGACCGGCCGGCGGCGCGCCGGGGAGTGCCGAGTATCATCCCCTCGGTGAAGAGTCCGATGCGCTCGTGTATCCTTCCGGCCGGATCGACGATCATCGACACCCCCGTGTAGGCGGCCCGGGCGAGCGTCATCCGGTTTTCGACCGCCCGCAGGATCGCCATCTCGGCGTGCTGCCGGGGACCGGGCCCCGGCCCGAACCATCCGTCGTTCGTGATGTTCACGAGGAAATCGACGCCGTCGAGGGCGTACCGGCGCGTGTATCCCGCGAAGGCCGCCTCGTAGCAGATGAGGACACCGAAGCTCCCCGCGTCCGACTCGAATATCGTCCGCCGCGAGCCGGCGATGAAGTTCGCCTGCCCGAACTCGAGTTTGGCGAGCGCGGGGATATGCTGGCTCCACGGCATCTTTTCGCCGAACGGGAGCAGATTGACCTTGTGGTAGTTGCCGGCCGGCAGACCGCTGCGCGCGATGAGCATCGCCGCGTTGTGGGAGCGCCACTCGTCCGCCGCGCGCGAGTGATCGACGTAGCCCGTGAGAACGTCGATGCCGTTTTCGCGCGCCGCGTGCTGGAGCCGCCCGAGGTATTCGGGGGACGCCTTGAACGACACGGGGGCCGCCGTCTCCGGAAAAACGACGAGGCGCGCTCCCTCGCCCGCCGCGAGCGCGACGTAGCGCTCCATCTGGCGGAAGATCGTATCACGGTAGGCCTCCTCCCATTTAAGGGCGAGGTCGACGTTCGGCTGCACGACGGCGACCGCGCGCTCTCCGCCGAGAACCGTATCCGAGCGATCGAAGCGGTCGATCTCCGCCCCGCCCCAGAGGAGGTGGCCCCCGGCGATGACCGCGAACGCCGCGGCCGCGGCGACGCGCGAGCGCCGCGAACGCGAGCAGAGCGCGATCACGGCGAGGACGTTGAGAAGCACGAGAACGAGCGAGAGGCCGAAGGCGCCGTACACGGCGAGCCCTTGAATGGCCGCGGGGCGCGCGGCGAGGGCGTTGGCGAGCACGCCCCACGAGAAGGCGAGCTCCCCGTGGGAACGGGCGTATTCGACGAGCGACCAGATCGCGGGAGCGGCCCACAGCGCGGCGCTTCCGAGCCGGCGGACGAACCAGGCGAGGCCGAGGCCGGCGAGCGCCGTGTAGCACGAGAGGTATCCGACGAGCAGCACGAGGGCGGGGAACAGTATCCACCTCGTGACGACCCCCGACGCGGGGATGAGATTGAGGATCCAATAGAGAAGGGTCGCGAAGAACGCGATGCCGAGCGCGAACCCCGCGCCGAGACCGCGCTCGAGCGTGATGCGCCGGAGCGATTTACCGCTTCCGTTCGCCGCGTGAGAGGCGGCGAGCTCCGCGGCGCGAACGGGCAGGCGGGCGTAGAAATACCGGAGAAACGGCACGAGCGCCACAGCGGCGAGATACCGCGTCGGAAAGGGCGGAAAGCACAGCGCGAGCAGCAGCCCGCTCGCGCCGCCCGCGATCAGTTCCTCGCTCCAGCTTCTCGCGAATCGCACCGGTCCCGCCACGCGTTCCTCCTCGGCAGCGGGAGGCAGTATAGTCGACCGCCGCGGCGCGGCGCAAACGGAAAGAGCGGATTCGCGGGTTATTCGTACCGCAGGGCTTCGACGGGGTTGAGCGAAGCGGCCTTGCGGGCGGGATACCAGCCGAAGAAGACGCCGACGCCGATGCAGACGAAGCAGACGAGCACGACCGTTCCGGGGTTGATGATCATGTCGAGCGAGCTCAGCCGGTTCACGAAGAAAGCCGCGGCGAACGAGAGAGCGATGCCGAGCGCGCCGCCGATCAGGCTCAGCACGACGGCCTCCGTGACGAACTGCGTGAGCACGTCGACGCTGCGGGCGCCGATCGAGAGCCTGATGCCTATCTCGCGCGTCCGCTCGGTCACGGAAACGAGCATGATGTTCATGATGCCGATGCCGCCCACGACGAGCGACACGCCGGCGATCGAGGCGAGCAGCAGCGTCAGCATCCGCGCGGTCTCCGCGGCCGTTTCGACGAGGTCCGCCTGCGTGCGGATGTTGAAATTGTCGGCGTCCTCGTCCTGCAGCTTGCGCATCTCCCGCAGGATGCTCCGGAGCTGCTCCTGCGCGGCGTCGACCTCGGCCGAGGACCGGGCGCTCGCGATCAGAAAATCGATCCTCGGATGCCCCTGCAGGCGGTACATCACGGTGTTCGTGGGCGCGATGATGATGTCGTCTTGGTCCTGACCCATCGAGCTCTGCCCCTTCGGCTTGAGCACGCCGATCACGACGAAGGGGACGTTCCGGATGCGGATGCGCTCCCCGATCGGATTGCCGCTCGGAAAGAGCTCGTCCGCGACCGTCTTGCCGAGAATCGCGACCTTCTTGCGGTTGATGACGTCCCTCTTGCTGAAGATTTCGCCGAGCGCCACGTCCCAGTTCCGCGCGACGAAGTACTCGGGATCGACGCCGTACGTCGACGTGCTCCAGTTCTTCCCTCCCCCGATCACCTGGCCGCCGGCCCGGACGACGGGGGACAAAGCCCGCAACGCGGTGCTCTTCTCGCGTATCTTTTCGACCTCGCTCAGCGTGAAGGGGCTCCAGCTGCCGGCGCCGCGGCTCACGCCGCCGAACCGGCTCGCGCCCGGAAAAATCATCATGATGTCGGTGCCGAGAGAGGCGAGCTCGTCCTGTATCTGCTTCTGGGCCCCCTCGCCGATACCGACCATGACGATCACCGCGGCGACGCCGATGATGATGCCGAGCGAAGTGAGGAAGCTCCGCATCCGGTTCTTCAGAATGCTCCTGAACGAGGTTTTCATGAGGTTTCTGAACTGAAACGATCCGATCACGGCCGCGCCGCCTTTCCCTCGCCGCCGGAGCGCCTGAGCGCCGCGACGTCGCTCGCCGCGTCCCGGCGATCCCGCACCGGCGCGTCGCCGATGATGACGCCGTCGCGCATCTCGATGACGCGGCCGGCGTATTGCGCGATGTCGTGCTCGTGGGTCACGAGGATGATCGTGATCCCGCGGCCGTTGAGCTCCTGAAATATCTTCATGATCTCGACGGACGTTCTGCTGTCGAGGTTGCCCGTGGGCTCGTCGGCGAGCACGATCGACGGACGGTTCACGAGCGCCCTCGCGATGGCCACCCGCTGCTGCTCTCCGCCGGAGAGCTGGTTCGGCTCGTGATCGAACCGGTCGCCGAGCCCGACCCGTTCGAGCGCTTCCCGCGCCGCGAGCAGCGGATCGTCGATGCGGCGCGCCCGGTCGTAGAGGAGCGGGAGCTCGACGTTCTCGAGAGCGGAGGTGCGGGCAAGCAGGTTGAACCCCTGAAACACGAATCCGATCTTCTGATTCCGGATATCGGCGTATTCGTCGCGATCGAGCGCCGCGACGTCCAGCCCGTCGAGCCGGTATTCGCCGGAGGTCGGCTCGTCGAGACAGCCGAGGAGGTTCATGAGCGTCGATTTTCCCGAGCCCGACGCGCCCATGACGGCCACGAACTCTCCCGGCTCGACGACGAGATCGACTCCCCGGAGAGCGGCGAGCTCGATGTCGCCCATTCGGTAGATCTTGGTCAGCCGTTTCGTTTCTATGATGCCCGGCATGATCAGAACATCCGCGGTCTGAACGCCTGGGTGGCCTGCGCTTTTTTCTTGTCGGGATTGGTCGCCGCGTAGCCGAGGATCACCTTGACCCCTTCCTCGAGATCGCGGCTGCGGAGAACCTCCGTGTACTTTCCGTCGGTCGCGCCCTTGCGGAAGAAGGCCATCGCCGGCTTGCCTTGATCGTCGACGTACCATATCCGGGCCATGTCCGCCTGCATGCCGCCGCCCTGCGTCTGCTCCGCGCCCGGCGATCCCGTCCCCGCTCCGGGCCCGCTCCCGCCGGTCGTCCCGGCCGTGCCGCCGCCGCGCCGGCCGCCGCCGCTCCCTCCCATCCGCTCCCCGCGCCCCGCGAAGCGCGCTTTCACCGAATCGGGCGCTGATTCGAGGCGCTTCTGCATCTGCGCGCGCGCCGCCTCCTGCATCGCCGGCGTCGCCTGGAACTGCATCGCCGCGTTCGGCACGAGGAGCACGTCCTCCCGCTGCTCGACGAGGAAATCCACCGTCGCCGTCATACCCGGCAGCAGGAGCCCGTCGTCGTTCGCGGCGTCGACGATCACCGTGTAATTCACCACGTTCTGTATCACGGTCGGCACGAGACGTATCTGCTTCACCGTTCCGTCGAAAAGTCTGTCGGGATACGCGGGGACCTCGAACCGGACGGACAGATCGCTCTTGATCTGGCCGATGTCGCTCTCGTCGACCTGAGCGTGAATCTCGACGCGGGAGAGGTCCTCCGCGATGAGAAAGAGCTTCGGCGTGTTGAAGCTCGCGGCGACGGTCTGTCCCTGCTCAACGTTGCGTTCGATCACCGTGCCGCTGATCGGCGAACGGATGAAGGCGTTCGCGAAGTTGAATTTCGCGCGCTCGAGCGCGGCCTTCGCCGATTGCACCGAGGCCTCCTGCGACGGCACGTTCGTCTTGATCGTCACGAATTCCGACTCCGATACGAGCCCCTTCTCGAAGAGGGGCAGGTTCTGCCGGTATTCGTACTCCGCCTTCTCGAGCTGCGCTTCGGCCCGTCTGAGGCTCGCCTGCGCGTCGAGCACCGACGCCCGGAGCGGAACGGTGTCGAGGACGGCGAGAAGCTTCCCCGCGCGGACGCGATCGTTGAAATCGACGTAGAGGTTCGCGATCGTGCCCGACACCTGCGTGCCGATCTCGATGGTGCCGACCGCCTCGATCGTGCCGGTGCTCGAAACGACGTTCTCGAGCTTTCCACGCGCGATCTCCTCGGTCTGGAACTGCGTCCGCGCGGCGTCGCCCCGCTTTTTCAAGACCGCCGCGGCCGCAACCGCCGCGGCGATCGCGACGATCGCGATCAGCGCGGCGATCCTCCTGCCGCTTATCCTCTTTCGATTGACCGCTTGTGCCATGACATCTCCCTGTTGCGCCGTCATCCGTCCGGACCGGCTCATCGTATGGAACGCACCGCCGGGCGAAAGCCTGCATGAGATCGCGCGGCGGGCGCCGCGGCGAAGCGGCCCCGCCCCGCTCACGGCAACATAGCATATCGCTTGAGCTTTTTCAAAAGACCTTGCCGGGTGATGCCGAGCGCCTCCGCGGCTCTCGTGCGGTTTCCCCCGGCGCGGTCGAGCGCGTCGCGGATCATCCCCCTCTCGAGACGTTCGACCGTCTCCGGTATAGTCGTTCCGGCGGCGCCGGCGGTTACAGCCTCGCCGCGGGAGCCGTCGAGATGCGGCGAGAGCGCTGCCGAGCCGATGGCGCGCTCCGCCCCGTGCAGGGCGAACGCGCGCTCCATCTCGTTCTTGAGCTCTCGCACGTTGCCCGGCCAGTCGTATTCGACGAGGCGCCGGACCGCGGACGCGGCGAGGGCGGGCGTTTCGACTCCGGCCTGCGCGGCGCAGCATCCGAGAAAATGAGCGGCCAGCGGCACGACGTCCTCGCGCCGCGCCCGGAGCGGCGGCACCCGAAGCCGCATGACGGCGATCCTGAAGTAGAGATCCCTCCGGAACCTCCCCTTCCGGACGAGCTCCTCGAGATCGCGGTTCGTCGCGAACACGAACCGCGCGTCGACTCGGCGGCGCCTGCTCTCGCCGATGCGCCGCACCTCCCGCTCCTGAAGCACGCGCAGGAGCGCCGCCTGGAGCGCGAGCGGCAGCTCGCCGATCTCGTCGAGAAAGAACGTTCCGCCGTTCGCGCTCTCGATGAGCCCGATGCGGTCGCGGCTCGCCCCGGTGAACGCGCCCTCGACGTGCCCGAAAAGCTCGCTTTGCAGCAACGAATGGGGCGCCTCGAGGGCGCTCGTGACGACGAGAGGACGGGCGCGCCGGGGGCTCAGCCGATGGAGATTCTTGGCGACGACCTCCTTGCCGGTTCCGCTCTCCCCCTCGATGAGAACGGAAAGGCCGCTCGGAGCAACGGAGCGGATATCTCGCCTGAGCTCGGCCATGGCCGCCGAGCGCCCGACGAACGGAGGATCGAATTCGACGAGGCGCGGCGCGGGACGAAGCGGGGGCCCCGCGGTGAAACCGCGTCCCTCGAGAACCGACTCGAAGAGGTCGATGAGCGAGGCCGCGCGGACCATCCGCTCGTTCGCGAACGGGGCGCCGCCGTCGTCGAGAGATAGATCGAGCTCGAAATCGAGACCGCCCGCGTTCCGGCGCAGACTCCACTCGCCGCGGTTCGCGGAGCTCCCCGCGAAACCCCGGTCGATCGACGCCTCGCCGAACACGCAGGGCGCGCGGCCGCGGGCGCTTTCGAAGCCGGTCCCTTCCGCCGGCCCCGGTTCGAGAAGCTCGAGCTGGCGTCCCGCGGGCGCGAGCCGCGTCTCCGCGCTTCGCGAGAACCGTTCGTCGAGAAGGCAGACGGCCCGTTCGTTCCCGCCGGCGAGGATCCGGATGCGGGAGCGCTCGGCGCCGCACAGGTCGCACGCGAGATGGAGAAAAGCCTTCGCGATCCGCCTCATGCCGCGTCGCCATGGCAAGCGGCGTACCGCCGCGCGAGCCGCCGGCCGATCTCTCGATTCGACGAAGAGTTGCGGCCGGGAGACCCGGCGCGACCGGCGCACGGGTGTCGAGATTGAGACGGTATCATTTTCTTGACTTGCCTTCCGGGCCGGGGCTACCATGCCGCATACTATTTGCGGGGCGTCGATTTCTCGACGCCCGTCGGATAGAAATCCGGTGTGCGAATGAAGGAGGTCTCGAATGGCCGACAAGCCGTTCCAGCCCTACGTCCCCGCGGCAACCAGCATGAAAGAGTTCACGCTGCCGGCGCTCATCATCGGCGCCGTCCTCTCCATCGTGCTGGGGGCGGCCAACGCGTATCTCGGCCTCGTCGCCGGCATGACGGTCGCGGCAACCTTCCCCGCGGCGGTCATGGCGATGGCGGCGCTGCGCGGGCTCAAGGGAACCATTCTCGAGGAGAACACCTGCCGAACCACGGCCGCGGTCGGCGAAGCCCTCGTCGCCGGCGCCATCTTCACGATCCCCGCGTTCCTCATCGCGAAGGATCCGAGCTCGGGAGCCGCGATCTGGAGCAACATCAACTACTGGCAGAGCACCGCGCTCATGCTCGTGGGCGGCATCCTCGGAGTCCTCTTCGTGATCTTCCTCCGGCGCGTTCTCATCGAGGACACGAGCCTTCCGTTCCCCGAGAGCGTCGCCTGCGCGGAGATCGTCAAGGCGGGACAGGGCGGGGCGACGGGCGCCAAGTTCGTGTTCGGCGCCATCGGTCTCTCCGCGATCATCGAGCTCTTCCGGAACGATTTCGGTCTGAAGCTCGTCACCGATTTCGTGCAGAAGTTCTGGACCATCCCCATGAGCAACTTCCCGCTGCGGACGACGCGTCTCGTGGATATCGGCACGCCGACGAACCCGACGGGCGCCATCTTCACCGAGACGCCCGCCGCCTCCCCCGCGATGCTCGGCGTCGGCTACATCATCGGCCCGAAGCTCGCCGCGTTCGTGTTCGCCGGCGGCGTCATCGGCCACATGATGCTCGCGCCGCTCTTCATCTTCGTGAACGGCGGATTCGAACAGTTCCTCTCGGATTCGACGAGCTGGCTCAACATCGAGAACGCGGTGTGGAACTCGTACGTGCGCCCGTTCGCCGTGGGGACGATGATCGTCTCGGCGATCTTCACGCTCTTCCGGATGCGCAAGTCGCTTTCGGCGGGCGTCGCGCGGGCCTTCAAGGATCTGAGCCAGATCGGCAAGGGAGGCTCCGGCGAAGCGGTGAGCCGCATCGACAGGGACATCCCTTACTCGATCACGATCATCGGGATCGTCGCGCTCATCATTCCGATCGCGGTCCTCTACTACTACTTCAGCCACAGCCTCGTCGGCGCGATCGTCGCCGCGATCGTGATGACGATCGCGGGGTTCCTCTTCGCCGCCGTCGCCGGATTCCTCGTCGGAACGATCGGTTCGAGCAACAACCCGATCTCGGGGCTCACGCTCTCGACGCTCATCATCGCCGCGCTCCTCATGGTCGCCGTCGGCGTCAAGGGCGCCTTCGGCATCGCCGCGGTGCTCGGCGTCGCCGCCGTCGTCTGCTGTTCGAGCGGCGTCGCCGGAGACATCATGCAGGATCTCAAAGTGGGACATCTCCTCGGCGGCACGCCGCGCGCGATGGAGATGGGCTGCATGATCGGCGTCATCGCCGCCGCGTTCGTCATGGCCCTCGTGCTGCAGCTCCTTCACGTCGGCTACGCGGCGACGGGCGGTATCGGCGGCGAGTCGCTTCCCGCGCCGCAGGCGGGGCTCATGGCCATGATGAGCCAGGGCATCATCACGGGCAGCATGGCGTGGGCGCTCGTCATCATGGGCGCGCTCTTCGCGATCGGCCTCATTCTCATCGGCATCAAATCGCCGATGCTCGTCGCGGTGGGCATGTACTTGCCGTTCCACACGACCTTCGCGATCTTCGTCGGCGGCATTATCAAGTGGATCGTCGACGTGATCGCGTCGAGGCGCAGTCTCAACAAGGAAAAGCTCGAAAACACGGGCATCCTGCTCGCTTCCGGCCTCATCGCCGGAGAGGCGCTCATGGGCATCATCATCGCGGCCACCGTGGTCGCGGGCGGCGGCAAGGCGCTCCTGCCGACGATCATCGAGGGCGGCAGCCCGATCCTCTCGTTGGTCGTCTTCGCCGTCCTCGCGTACGTGCTCATCAGGATCCCGATCCAGAACGCCAGGACGAAGGCGTAAATTGTCGAACGGATCCCCGGGCGCCCCGCGGCGCCCGGGGATTTCTCTTTTCCGGAGCGGCTCATGGGAAAACCATCGAAGAAACGGCCCGAGGCGAACCTGCTCGATCTCGTTCCGGAGCGCATAGGCGAATACGAG
>JAGUZZ010000149.1:0-7890 GCA_020060525.1 bacterium
CTCGCCGCGGCGGTCCGGCTTTTCGGACGCTCGCCCGAGCGCCGCTGAGAGCGCGGAATATCCGCCGGCCTGCCGGTTCCGAGCGGCCGTCCCGCGCCATCCGAGGCGTCGGCCGGGGCCCCGAAGGGCGCAACTGCCACAAAGCTCTTGACTTTGTGCCTCCCGCCTCATATCTGTCTCGTCGAGCCGCCGATTCCGAGGCGTGAGCCCGAGAAAGACGGCTCCGCAGGCGCGTTTGGACGCCGGCGACGGTAACCGTTATTCGATATTGAGGTTCCTCCTTGAGCGGCTCGATCCTCACCTTCGCCACCCTCCCGGGATTCATTCAGGGGCCGGCCGACGTGCTCGCATCCAACACGATCCTGCTCCTGTTCACGGTGATAGGACTCGGCTATCTCGTTGGTAATATTAGGATTTTCGGCTTCAAGCTCGGCGTGGCGGCGGTTCTGTTCGTGGGGATCGCCTTCGGCGCCGTCGACGGCCGCCTCGCTCTGCCCGACTATATATATGTTATAGGGCTCGTCCTCTTCGTTTACGCGATCGGCCTTCAGGCCGGTCCGGGGTTCTTCGGATCATTCAGGAAGCGGGGACTGCGTCTCAACGTCGCGGCGATAATCATTCTCGTCGCCGGCGCCGGCGCGGCGGTCGTGCTGAAATTCGCCCTCGGGCTGCCGGCGCCGAGCGCGGCGGGGCTGTTCTGCGGAGCGCTCACGAACACCCCCGCCCTCGCCGCGACCGTCGAAACGATCGAGAACATGAAGGGCGCGATCGACCCGTCGCTCCTCGAGCTCTACCTCGAGAGCCCCGTCGTCACCTACGGTCTCGCGTATCCGTTCGGCGTGCTCGGCGTGATACTCTGGCTCTTCGTCTTCACGAAGCTCTTCCGCGCGGACTTCTCGAAGGAAGCGGCCGAGCACATGCGCGAATCGGGCGCCGAGGCGATCGAGAGCGGAACTTTCCGCGTCACGAACCCGGCCGTCGAGGGGAAGACCGTCGCCGAAACGCTCTCCGCGCTCGGAGAGCCCGGCTTCGTTCTCAGCCGGATCCAGAAGGGGGACGCGATCTCGGTGGTGCTCGGGACCACGACGTTCTCGAGGGGCGATCTCGTCGTCGCGGTGGGACCGGCGGAGGCGCTCGAACGCGCCCGCATCCTCTTCGGCGAGCGGAGCACGCAGGATCTTCCCGAAACCTCCGGGCAGGTCACCTACCGGCGCATATTCGTCTCGAGCAAGAACGTGATCGGACGAACGATCAGGGAGCTGCGTCTGCACACGATCTTCGACGCGACGATCACGCGCCTTCGCCGGGGGGACGTGGATTTCGTGCCCGGCCCCGACACGATCCTCGAATCCGGGGACCGCATCCGCGTCGTCACGAGGCGGGAGAACATCGAGACGATCTCGCGCTTTTTCGGCGACTCGCTCCGATCGATCTCCGAAACCGACTACCTTTCCCTTTCGCTCGGCATCGTGCTCGGCGTGTTCCTCGGCATGATCGCCCTCCCTCTTCCGAACGGCATGGTGTTCAGGCTCGGTTTCGCCGGCGGTCCGCTCATCGTCGGGCTCGTGCTCGGCAAGCTCGAGCGGACGGGACCGGTCGTCTGGGGCCTCCCCTTCGCGGCGAACCTCGTCATCCGGCAGGTAGGGCTCGTCTTCTTTCTCGCGGGGATCGGAACGAAGGCGGGTCCGGGCTTCGGCGCCACCTTCCAGTCCGGGGGCTGGGGGCTCATCGCGGCGGGCGCGCTCATCACGACGTTCGTGTCCGTCTCGGCGGTGGTCGTCTGCACGAGGCTCTTCCGCCTTCCGCTCTCCGCGGTGATGGGGATCGTATCGGGGATGCACACCCAGCCCGCCGTGCTCGCCTACGCGAACCAGCAGACGGACAACGAGCTGCCGAACATCTACTACGCGGCGGTCTATCCCGCCTCGATGATCGCGAAGATCATCCTCGCGCAGATCATCGTCTCGACGCTGCTCGTCTCCTAGCGTCCGCGGCTCCGGGGAACGCCGTCCACGAGTCGATGAGGGATCCCGTTGACTCTCCGCTCGGCGCCCGATACAATAGAGATGAGGATTCCGCCGGCTTCGATCCGCCGGATCGTGGTTCGGGGAGCGTGATGCCGCGTGAAAGCGATCGCCGCCATGTTCGTCCTGATCCTCGCCTGCCGCCCCGAAGCCGCGCAGGCCGTCAAGATCACCGTCCAAGCGGAAACGTACTCGAGCAGCCACAACGTCGATTGGGACAACTTCCGTTCGATCGGCGGCGTACTCTACGGCCTCGGCGCCGCGGGAGAATGGACGCAGTATACCTTTACGACGGGCGACTTCGGCGTCTACGAGGTGCTGATGCTCTGTTGGGGCGAGCTCAACATGCCGTACTCCCTCAGCCTCACCGTCTACGACGGCACGGCGATCGGGAATCAGACGATCTACTTCTCGTTCACCGGCAAGGGCGACTGCAACCATTGAGGCACCGAGGTGTACGCCGCCGGGAGCGGCGCCGTCGAAATGTACGGAAGCCCGGTCGTCGCGAGGCTCACGTATATCTCCGGCGGGCAGTTCTGGGCCGATTACATCGAATTCAAATCGACGATCGCCGTCGAATCGCACTCCTGGGGAGCGATCAAGAACCTCTACCGGTGACGAGGCCGCGATGCGCCGGCTTGCGTCCGACGCGATCATGGAATCGAGAAACGGCATACGCGCGCGGCGGCGCGCGCTCCGTGTGACGCTCGCCGTCGGGGCCGCTCTCGCGGCCGTCGCGGGCCTCTGCGCGATGCAGGCCGATGCCGGCGCCGTCAGCGTCACGCTCGAGGCCGAGAATTTTTCCCGCTGTCACGACGTCGACTTCGATCCCATCCGCAAGGTGGACACGAGGCTTCATGGGCTCGGCGCGCCGGGAGAGTGGGTCGAATACGACTTCTCGATGTCGAGTTTCGGCACCTACGCCGCCACGCTCGTATGCTGGGGGGAGATCGGCGTCACCTACACGATGCATCTCTCGTACAGCGACCTCGAGGACACGGGGCTCCAAACCATCGCGTTCACCTTCGCCGGAACCGGGGATTACACCGTGTGCGGACGGGTAATAAACGCCGCGGGGAGCAGCCCCCTGCTGATATACGGAAGCTCGTGCACCCTGCGGCTCGAGTACGTTTCCGGCTCCCCGATCGCGGGCGCTTTCTGGGCCGATTACCTCAAGCTCGATTCGGTGATCGCGGCGGAGTGCTTCACCTGGGGAATGATCAAGAGCCTCTACCGGTGACGAGGCCGCGCCCCCCCGAGCGCCGAGCAGTCCCGTCTCCGCGCGCGCATCAGAAACGGATCGTCGTGTAGAGGGCGTACAGATCGGCCGTCGCGCGCGAGGACGCGGACGGCGAGGACTCCTCGCTTCGAACGCGGTTGTAGCGCAGCTCGACGACGCCGCTTTTCGCGAAACCGAACTGAAGCCCCGCCTCGACGGCCCGTCGCGACAGGCTATAGGGAAAAACCTCGCCGCCTCGTTCGTCGCTCTCCTCGATCCAGCCCGCCGTCGCGCCGAACCCGCCGCCGAGATCCCCGGTGATCGAGATGCCGGAGGTTTCTATGACGGCTCGCTCGGCTCCGAAGAGCGGCGTGTGCTCCAGCACGCGTTTGTAGAAGAGATCGGCGTCGACTCGGGAGCGGGCAAGGGGCGCGCGCGCCGCCGCCCGATACCCTTCCCGGTTCGGCTCGTACGAAAGGGCCGCGAAGGGGGCGAAGAAACCGGGATCGAACAGCAGGTAATCGATCGCGAGCGAGGCGCCGCGCGGTCCGTCGAATACGACGCCGGCGACGCCGGCGCGGCCGTCGTCGCGGAAGGCGATCGTGTCCCCCGAAGCTCCGCGGCCGTATTGGGTCGCCCTGTTCCACACGACGCCTTCGGCCCGGGCCCGCACGAAACCGGCGAGGGGAGCTTCGAACGAAACGGTCGCGATGCCCGATTCCCACCACGGATCGAACGCGGGGTAGCCGAGTTCCACGAAGTCGACGCTGTGCCGGAATTCGCGGCTTCCGACGTAGCGCGCGCCGAGTTTCCACGCTGTGCCCGAGAACGGCGAGACCCGCTGCCAACGCCATTCGGCGCCGTACAGCTCGAGGGAGTATCGCGCCCGCTCCTCCGCTCCCGTTATCCACGCGCCTCGGGGCGTCTCCCGCGCGCGACGCGGAATGGCGTAAAAGGCCCGGATCTCCCCTCCAAAAAACGCGTACGCCGCGAGCGCCCCCTCGAAAGTGAGCTCGGGCGCGAGATCGTCGAGGCTCTCGACGAGGAGCGTCCCCGCGGCGGCGCCGCATCCGCATCCCGCGTCGCCCCCGACCCGCGGGTTGTCGTCCCAATCCCAGCGCATGAGCGTGAGGGGAGTCATGTACATAGAGTAATAGCCGAGCCTGAACGTGAACGCGGCCGCGTCGATCTCCGCGAAGGCGCTCCCCAGCGGCGAGCCGAGATATTTCGGTCCCGACTCGAGCACTCGATCGCCCTCGCTGCTTATCCGCAGGAGCGCGCCGGCGCGAAGATGCGCCGCGACGCGCTTGGAGGCCTCGATCTCGACACGGTAATCGATCCGGCCGCCGGGCCGCACCGGCTCGCCGTAGAGCCCCGCGGCGTCCTCGCCGCGCGAATCGATATCGAGAAACCGGATCCGCGACCATCCGCGGATCGACGAGCCGAAGACGGCCTTGCCGTTCTCATCTTCGGTTCCGGCCGCCGGCGCGGCCCCGGTTCCGGCGGTCTCGGGCGCGTCCGGGAACGGCGCCGCGTCCCCGAGGAGCATCTCCTCCATCGTCGCGTCGATCGCCCCTTCCGGATCGGTTCGCGTCCCCGCGACGGCCCCGCCGGCGACATGCACGATCACGAGCGTCTCGAACGGAACACCGTACGCCCCCGACACGATCCCTCCGGGATCGCGGAGCTGCCGAAACGAGATCCCGTTCGTCTCGATCGTCCGCCGCAGCGCCAACAGGTCTCCTTCGTCCGCGTTGACGCCCGCAACCGTGACGTCCGGCCCGCCGTAGCGGCGGAAGAACGCCTGCGCGCCGCGGAGCGCCTCGACGCAGTGGGGACACCCCCCGCTCCAGAACACGAGAAAGACGTGCCCGTATTCGGCGAAGAGGGCGCTCGATTCGATCGCCTCGCTCCCGTCGAGCGTCCTCAGGGCGAACGGCGGCGCCTCCGTCCCCGCGGCGGTGTCGACGCACCCGAGGACCGTAACGGCCGCGGCCAGCGCGGCGGCTGCAATCGTCGATCGTCTCGTCATGATCCCGTGTATCCTCCCGCGTCAAACGTCTCTCCGGCGCGCCCCGGGCCGCGCCGCCGATTATACCTCCGTCGGGCGCCCGACGGAAGGATGGTTTCGGGGGAAAGGGTTCCCCCGCCGGCCGCGGACGGCGGTTTCCCCTTGACGCGGGAGAAATATTATTGTATGAGTATATGAGAATATGAAAGAGGCGGGACGAATGCTGCGAAGGAACGACGCGCCCGTCCTCGAGCTCGTCGCGAAACGGCTCAAGGCGATGGCGGACGCTTCGCGTCTATCCGTGCTGCGCTGCCTCTGCGACGGCGAGAGAAGCGTCACGGAGCTCGTCGACGCAACGGGGCTCGCCCAGGCGAACGTCTCGAAACACCTTCGCGTTCTCCGCGACGAGGGGCTCGTGGCGTCGCGGCGGGACCGGCGCAACGTGCGCTACCGGCTTCGCAGCCGTCTGCCGGAGAAGATATGCGACATGATCTGCGCGACGATGGAGCCGGAGAGATCGCGCCGGAGCGCCCCGCCCGGCGCGCCGGCCGGACGACCGTCCCGGCGAAACGGGGGATGAACGACATGCTGAAGCTTCTCGTATTTCTCGCGATCTGGTTTGTCCTGATGTTTTTCATCCTCCCCCGCCTCGGCGTTCCCACGTGAATGTCCTCCGCATGCTCGATCGGGGACCGATCGAAGAAGAAAACGCAGCGCGAGACGACCGCCGAACCGCGCGAGGACGCGGACCGGAGCGCGAACGAAAAGCGGTGACGGCCATGCCGATATTCGAATATCGATGCGGGAAATGCGGCGAGCTCTTCGAAGAGCTCGTTATGAGCTCCTCCCAGACGGTCGCCTGCCCCTCGTGCGGCTCGATCGATTTCGAGAAGCTCATCTCGGCCATCGCGAAATCGAGCGCGGGGTGCGATGGATGCGGAGGCGGATCGTCCTGCGGACCCACTTGAGGGTGATGCCGGCGCGGCGGTCGCCGCGAGGAATGAAGAAGCCCGGGGGGCGACGAGCGCTTCCCGGGCTTTCGCTTCGAAGCCCGCGGGGCCTTGCGCTTCGCGGGCTCAGTATTTCTGGTAGCCCCTAGGGGAGTCGAACCCCTGATTCTTGGCTGAGAACCAAGCGTCCTAACCACTAGACTAAGGGGCCACCTCTCGCGTCATGGCTGGGGAGGGAGGATTCGAACCCCCATAAACTGATCCAGAGTCAGCTGTCCTGCCATTAGACCACTCCCCAAAAGAGCGTATCAGAAAATAAAACACTCGACTCCGGAATGCAACCTCATCTTTGACGAATCATCCCTCTTTCGCGGCGGGCGGAATCGGGGCGTTCGCGGCCGCCGCGCACAGCCTCTCGACCGTCTTCGCCTTGCCGAGAAGAACGATGACCCAGAAAATATCCGGGGATACGGTCTTGCCGGTGAGGGCGACGCGGCACGGATGGATGAGCTCCCCCGACTGGAGCCCGAGACGGTCGGCGAGGGCGCGCAGCGTCTCCTCGACCGAGGGGCGATCGAAGTACTGCAGATCCTCGTACGCGAGGGCGAGCGCCTCGAGACGGGACGCGGCCTCCTTCGAGGCGAGGTGGTTCCGCACGGCGGTTTCGTCCCTGGCGAAATCGTCCGTGTAGAAGTACCCCATGAGCTCCCGGACGTCCCTCAGGAGCTTCAGCCGGTTGCCGAGCACCTCTATGATGAGGGCGAGGCGCGGCAGCTCCCGCGCGAAGCCCTTTTTCGCGGCGTCGATGGCGTCGATCCTGAGCGGCTCCTTCCCCGCGACGAGCTTGAGATCGACGGGCCGGGAAAGATCGACCTCGAACGCCGGCGGCAGGAGCCCCTCCTCCTCGAGCGCCTCCGCGACGAGCTCGAGCTTCTCCGCGGGAGGGAGCATCTTGAAATGCTCCGCGTTGATCCACTCCATTTTCGCGAGGTCGAAGACGGCCGGATTGCTCGAGACCCGCTTCAGGGAGAAGGCCTCGATGAGCGCCTTGAACGAAAAGAGCTCGCGTTTCCCGTCGAACGACCATCCGAGCAGCGCGAGGTAGTTGACCATCGCCTCGCTCAGATAGTGGAGGTCCCGGTACGCGTCGACGGAGGTCGCGCCGTGGCGCTTGCTGAGGCGGGTCTTGTCGGCGCCGAGGATCATCGGCAGGTGGGCGAACTTGGGAAGCCGGTACCCGAGGGCGTCGTACAGACGCACCTGGCGCGGCGTGTTGGAGATGTGATCGTCGCCCCGGATCACGTGGCTGATGCGCATGTGCGCGTCGTCGACGACGACGGCGTAATTGTAGGTCGGCCGCCCGTCCGACTTGATGAGAACGAAGTCGTCGAGCTCCGCGTTGCCGAAGGAAAAATCGCCGCGCACGACGTCCCGGAAACGCGTCTCGCCCTCGCGGGGCATCGCGAAGCGGACGACGCTCGGTGCGCCCGCGGCGAGCTTTTCCTCGATCTCCGCCTCGCCGAGAGAGCGGCAGCGGCCGTCGTACTTCGGCGCCTCTCCCCTCGTCTCCTGCGCGGCCCGCATCGCGTCGAGCTCCGCCGCGGCGCAGAAGCAGCGGTAGGCCTTCCCCTCCCGCAGGAGCCGGTCCGCCTCGCTGTGGTAGAGGACGCTCCGCGCGGATTGGAC
>JAGUZZ010000146.1:0-3857 GCA_020060525.1 bacterium
ATATTACCTTGAGAAGGCACGCGCCCTCTTTCAGAGATACCAGGATAACAATATGTACCTCATGACGCTCGCTAGGCTGTGCCATAGGTACAAAATCGCCGGCAACATAGAAATGCTTCGAAATCATAGAGCGACATTGCTTGCACACATTGACAGTGCATCTGATTTGGCTAAAAAGGAAATCTACCGACAATTAGCATCGGTATATCTATTCTCAGCGGATTACGATGCTCAGCGCATATGCCTCGAGAAGAAAATGGCTCTAGAATTGAAGCAGGATGATATCAACGGAATGATTCAGAGTCTGAGCAGCCTCGCTGGCAATTATTACGCAAAAGGCGACTATGCGGCATTGCTCAGAACTCTGAAAAAGACTTATTCTCTGGCAATACGCTATAACCAATCACTCAGGGCGGTGAACACAGGCTTTAACCTTGTTCTTGCTTATAGAAATCTTGGAGATTATGGGCGGGCTCTTGAGACAAGCGCCAACATGGAATTACTGGCAAAAGAGAGAAGGATTACGCAGATAAGTTCAATATCCCATGTTAAACCGGCACAATTGCATTCGCTGTTAGGCCGGTCGAAGCAAGGTGCTTTTGAAAAATCCATGAACAAGCTAATGATATCGGCAAAAAGAATTGGCAGTGCAATCAGCATCGGTCACTACAACATGTGCTATTCGACCTACCACCACATCAATCTGCGGCACAAGAAGGCCCTCGCCTTCGCGGACAAAGCCCTCGCCTTCTTCAAGAAGGCCGAGGATCGGGATGACGTCGTTCTCGCTCTCATCCAGAAAAGCATTCTGCTCGCCACGCTCGGGGAGATCAAGGAAGCGGCGCGGAGCATCAAGCAGGCGGTGAAAATCTACGACGAAATCCACTGCGAGTATCTCAAGCCGTTTCTCATGCTCGGCAGAGGAATGATCTCTCGATGCGCCGGCGACGACGACGCCCGGGCGCTTCTCGCCGAGGGATTGCGCGCCAGCAAGAAAATGGGAACGAGGGAGAACACCTGGCAGATACAGCGGGAGCTCGCGCTCTACCACCGCGATCGGAACGAGTACCGGAAAGCGATCGATTATTTTCAGGACGCGATCGAGACGCTGAAACAGATCACCGAAACCCTCGACGAGGAAGAGCTCAAAATCTCCTACCTCGAGGTGCCGAGCCGAAAGAGGATCTTCGACGAGATCAAGGATCTCAAGAGACGGACTCAGTAGATCGGCCGCCGGCCCTCGTCGGTTCCCGCAATAAAAAGAACCATCCTGACTACGGCACGGTTGCGCGATGGGGGGGACAAAGAGCGGACCGTAGCTCCGAATGGTTCTTTTCAGTAGTGCCGCCATGCCGTTCAGGGTCACTCGAACCGGCCTGGCTTTCTGCTCGCACCCATTCGCTATAACATCATTCGTGCCACCGCCGCGCGCACGCCGGAGACAATCGCAGTCCGCGGATCAATCACCGCAACGCTCTTTTCGAAAAAGAGTTGCGCCCCGCGTTGAATCCGCTCGAACGAGCGTTCCCATTCGCCTCGCAAGGCCTCCCCACTCTCCCGTTGTTCACGGTGTTTACGGGCGGACTCCGCCCTAGAAGCGCAAGCCGATGCCGTTTCACGAACTGCGCCGAACCGTCGACTTGTTCAGAGTGTTCACGAAGGAGACAGGAGAGATCAGCCCGAGGCGCAGGCGCGCCCGTTCGCGAGATCCCGAAGACCGCAGCGGCGAAGCTCCTTGTACAGCGTTCCGCGGGAGATGCCGAGCCAGCGGGCGGCCGCGCTCTTGTTGCCGCCGCAGGCCTCGAGGGCGCGGCGCAGCCGTTCCACCGGATCGGCGACGCGCTCGCATCGCGCGTTCGGCGCGGGCTCTCCCGCGCAGGATGCCGTCTTGATCCGCTCGGGCAGCATATCGACGGCGATGACGCCGCCGGAGGCGATATGCCGCGCGCGCTCGAGCACCGCCATGAGCTCCCGAACGTTGCCCGGCCACGCGTAGCGCTGTAGACTCCGCAGCGCCGCGAGCTCGACTTTGACGACGGGTTTGGGGCCGGAGGATTCGGACGCGAGAAAATGCGCCGCGAGCGGAACGATGTCTTCCCGCCGATCCCTGAGAGGCGGCACGTGGATGTGCTCCGCGTTGATGCGGTAGAAAAAGTCCTTCCGAAACGATTGATTCGAGAGTTTCTCCTCGAGATCCTGATTCGTCGCCGAGATGATGCGGACGTTCACCGGCCGCTCGACGTTCTCGCCGAGACGTCGGATCTTCTCCTCCTGCAGAACGCGAAGGAGCTTCACCTGCTGCAGCGGCGTGAGCTCGCCCACCTCGTCGAGAAAGAGGGTGCCGCCGCACGCGCTCTCGAAAAGCCCCACGCGGTCGAGCAGCGCTCCCGTGAAGCTGCCGCGGCGGTGTCCGAAGAACTCGCTCTCGAAGAGATGATCAGGCACCGCCGCGCAATTGAGCGCCACGAACGGCCGCTCCCCCCGCTCGCTCAAATCGTGAATCAGCCGCGCGACGAGCTCCTTGCCGGTCCCGGTCTCTCCCGTCACGAGAATGGGGCGGTCGAACGCGGCCGCGAAACGTATCTGCTTCCACGCCTCGAGCATCGAAACGGATATCGCGACGAAGCCGCCGCAGAGATACATGCCGGGCGACGGCCTGATCTCGATGACGCGCGAGGCGATCGGAACGGCCGGCGCCGCGGCGGCGCGCCGCTCGCGTCCCGCGGCGGCATTCATCGCGAGCCGTTCCGCAGCGACTTTCCATGACTCGGCATCCATACCGCCGAAAAGGTGCGCGGCCTCGACGGCGTTCCGCCAAGCCTCATCGAGAACCGAGCCGTCGCTCTCCTCTTCCCCGCGCGCTTCGGGCCGCCCGTCGGCCGCGCCGAGCAGGATCTCGGCGAAGGCGGCGTGCGTCCGCGCGAGCTCGAAATCGCATCCCGCGGATCGAAGCGTATCGATCGCGCGGACGAAAAGGTTCCTCCCCCGCTCCGGGGCGCCGAGGAGGAAAGACGCCTTCGCGAGACCGCGCAGCACGGCCCCTTCCTCGAGCCTGTCTCCGAGTCTCTGGGAGAATCGCAGCGCCCTGCGAAGGAACGGAAGCGCCGCGTCCACCCTCCCGAGCGAGACGAGAAGCTCTCGGAGGCGTCGGTTGATCTCGACGACGACGTCCCCTTCGGGAGCGCTCGCCTCGGCGAGGCGGAGGGCCTCGCCGTAGCATCGCTCGGCCGCCACGTGCCGGCCGCGCGAAGCCAGCACATCCCCCGTGAACTCGAGCGCAAGCGCCCTCTCCCTCGCGAAGCCGAGCCGGCCGGCGATCCGGCGCGCCTCCCGGTATCGCCGCAGCGCCCGCAGATCCTCCCCGCGGTACTTCGCGACGTTGCCGAGCGAGAGCGTGGCGCGGCACGCTCCAAGACTCCACCCGATGTTCTCGAAGATGGCCCGCGCCCGCTCCGCGCTCTCCGCCGCCCGCGTGAAATAGCCCCGCCGGTAGAGCGCGATGCTCGCGTTGAGCGCGGCGGCCGCCTCGCCGTAGTAGTCGGCTATCCCGCGGCAGATCTCCCCGGCGCGTTCGAAATACTCGTGAGCCGCCTCGTGATGTCCCTTGATCTGGGCGACGAGCCCCAGCATGACGAGAACGCGCGATTTCATGCGGGCGTCGTTGAAATGTATCGAGAGCCCGAGCGCCGCCTCGAGCCGGTCTTCGGCGCGCGGAAGGTCGTTGAGATAGAAGCGGCAGGCGCCCTCGATGAGAAGCCGCTCGACGAGCGCGGCGGGATCGACGCCGTCGTCGGGGGCCGCCGCGAGCGCATCGAGCGCGTCGGCGAATCTGCCCTGCCGGCGCAGCACGTTCGCTC
>JAGUZZ010000034.1:0-11303 GCA_020060525.1 bacterium
CCGGTTCGAAGGCCAGTGCGAGCGCGAGCGTGACGGCGGTGACCATGTTCACCCACAGGATCTGCACTGGCGTCAGGGGCAGAACGAGGCCGAAGAGAACCGCCGTCAGTATGACGAGCGACTCGGCGCCGTTCGTGGGCACGATAAAGAGGATGGCCTTTCGCAGGTTGTCGTAGATGGTGCGGCCTTCCTCGACGGCTCGCTCGATCGAGGTGAAATTGTCGTCCGCGAGCACGATCTCGGCGGCTTCCTTCGTCGCCTCGGTGCCTTTGATCCCCATGGCCACGCCCACGTCGGCGCGCTTGAGCGCGGGCGCGTCGTTGACGCCGTCGCCGGTCATGGCCACGACCTCGCCGTTCGCCTGGAGCGCCTGCACGAGCCGCAGCTTGTGCTCGGGACTCGTGCGCGCGAAGATGTCGTTTTCCCTGACGAGGCGGCGCAGGTCCTCGTCCGAGGCCGCCTCGAGCTCCGGGCCGGTGACGGCATGTTCGCCGTCGCCGATGCCCATCTCGCGGCCGACGGCTTTGGCCGTGCCCGCATGGTCGCCGGTGATCATCTTCACGCGGATGCCGGCCGTATGACAGATCTTGATCGCCTCGATGGCCTCGGGCCGGGGCGGGTCGACGATGCCGACGACGCCGAGGAACACCATCTCCCCTCCGAGGTCCTCGAGCGAGAGATCGCCGGTGCCGGCGTCCACGTCGCGCGCGGCGGCCCCCAGCACGCGCATGCCCCGGTCGCTCAGCTCCTCGATGTGCCGCTCCCAAAATGCGCGGTCCAGATCTTCGGTGGAATCCTCCGTCGCGAGCTGCCGACCGCAACGATCGAGCAGGCGGTCCGGCGCGCCCTTGAGAAGGATGCGCGCGCCGCCCCCCGGCACGCGGTTCAGCGTGGCCATGAACTTGTTCTCCGACTCGAACGGCACCACCGCCACGCGCTCGTACTCGTCGCCCGCGAAGCCCGCCTTGCGCGCGAGCGCGCGCAGCGCCCCCTCGGTCGGCTCTCCCGTGACCTTCCACTGGCCGTCTTCCTCTCCGATGTCCGAATCGTTGCACACGGCCATGACCTCGACGAGCGCCCGCAGGTCCGGGTGCCGCTCGAGCGCGGCCTCCCGCCCATCGAGCGTGATCGCGCCTTCAGGCCGGTAGCCCTCGCCGGACACGTCGTAGCTGCCCGTGCGCGTGACGACGTGGCGGACCGTCATTTCGTTCCGGGTGAGCGTGCCGGTTTTGTCCGAGCAAATGACCGTGACCGAGCCGAGGGTCTCGACGGCGTTGAGCTTGCGCGTGATGACGTTTCGCCGCGCCATCCGCTGCACGCCGAGCGCGAGCGTGATGGTGAGAATGGCCGGCAACCCTTCGGGGATCGCGGCGACGGCGAATCCGATGGCGGCGAGGAACAGCTCGTTCACGGAAAACTCATGCAGCAGCCGCCCCGCGACGAACAACAGCCCGGCCATGCCCACGATCACCACGGAGAGGATCTTGCCGAAGCGGTTTATCTGACGGGTGAGCGGCGTAGCGAGCGTTTCCACCTCGGCGATCATCTTGTTGATGCGGCCGAGCTCGGTGGCCGCTCCGGTCGCGATCACGACGCCCACGCCGCGGCCGGCGGCGACCATCGTGCCGGAGTAGGCCGCGCCGTGCCGGTCGCCCACGCCGGCCTCCATCGCGGCCGGCTCGGTGTTCTTGTCGGCCGGTACGGATTCGCCGGTAAGAGCGGATTCCTCGACGCGCAGGTTCACCGCTTCGATCAAACGCAGGTCCGCCGGCACGCGATCGCCGGAACGCAGGCGCACGATGTCGCCGGGCACGAGCGCCTCGGCCTCGAGCTCGGCCCATTCGCCGTCGCGTCGCGTATGGGCATGAAGGGAGAGCATCTTGCGGATGCCCTCGAGCGCCTGCTCGGCCTTGCCCTCCTGAAGAAAGCCGATGATCGCGTTGATCAGCACCACGGCGAGAATGACGCCGGTGTCGATCCAGTGCTGGAGCGACGCCGTGACGGCCGCCGCCGCGATCAGGATGTAGATGAGGAGATCGTTGAAATGCTTGAAGAATCGTTTGAGCAACCCGTCCCGCGGCGGCGCCGGCAGGCGGTTCGGTCCGACGGCCTCGAGACGTTTCGCCGCTTCGTCGCCGCTCAGGCCCTCGGAACGGCTCTCGATCGCGCGCAGGACTTCGTCGGCCGGCAGCGCGTGGGGGTTCTCGATGTGGAAAGCGGGATGCGAATGTCGGCTCATATTGCCGCTTTCTGCGATAGAGCGCCGCGGATTGCCTGAATGTTGCGGGGATTGTAGCGTGAAAGATTTATCGGGAACAAGGATTTACTGAGCAGATGACATTGACACCGCTGCCACCGAACCCCGCTCTCAAATAGAAGAACCCGGCTGCTTGGCGAGACCGAAATCGAGAATCTTGGCGAGGCCGTCGTTGTACACGGGATAGTCGTCACCGTCGCCGGATCCCGAGGCGGGATCGCAGCCCATCACGAGCTCGAACGAGGCCTGCGTGATCTCATGCTTGTCGATATGCAAGCTGCTGAAGCGGCTTCAGCGTCCCCTGTCAATGGTTAATGGCCGAGCGGGGCCGGTTCGCCCGGCGCCGCCCTGGATTTTCATCGCTTGAGAGCTCTAAAGAAAACGCTCCACGCGGGCCTCGACCGTGAATCGCTTTCCCTCCCGCTCGAGGAGCAGGGTGCGAATCTCTCCCGGGGCGCCCCGCAGCGCGTCGACGACCCTTCCCATGGTGGCGCCCGAGACCTCGACGTCGCCCGCGCGGACGAGCCTGTCCCCCGGCTCGACGCCCTCGACCGAGGGCTTCCCGTCGATCGAGGCGACCGCGATCACCTCGTAGCCGCCGTCCGCCATAGGGCGCAGCGTAAGCCCCACGACGTCCATGTCGCGCGAATCGAAGTCCGTCCCCTTCTCGAAATACACGGCGCCTCCCGCGTAGTCGATCTCGACGCGGAAGGCCTTGAACGCGTTCGGGCCGAGCAGTCCGTCCACGGGCTGCGCCGTTTTGCGCGAATACCACGAGGCGAGCGGAAAGCTCTCGGGAAGCCCGACGACGCCGACGTCCCGCAGCGGCACGCCTCCCCAGAATATCTCGGGAACGCGCGCGACCGGCCACGATCCCTCCCCCGGCCACCATCCCCAGATGTTGGCGCAGCCGACCGCGCCGGCGCTCCGCGGCCACTCGGGATGCCGTTCAGCGAACCGCGCGAGCAGCGTCTCGGATGCGAAGCTGTACGAGGCGCCGTTGTCGAGCGCGAAGCTCACGGTGTCGCCGTCTATGAGCGCGTCGATCTGGACGATGCCGGTCTCGCGATTCACCGCGGCGGGGGCGCGCAGGCCGCGCCGCTCGAGACCCTCCGTCGCGCCGATCGTGAAGAGCGAGCGCGGGTAGTCGAAAACGATCCGGTATCGCTGCATGACCGTCGAGGGAAGGTTCGCGTCGTTGCGCATCGTGCTGAAGAGCCATGTCGGCTCGAAGAGGACGTACGATTTCACGCCCGTGAAATCGATCTCCGTTCCGCCGATCCGCACGCCGGCGGGCGGCGGCACCTCGAGCCTTCCGTTCTCCGTCTTCTCCCCTGCCGCCGAGAGATCGATGCCGAGATCGCGCGCGAACGCCTCGCTCATGAAAAGATCCGGATTGCCGGTGTCGACCCAGAGGCGCGCGGGGCGCCACCCGCCGTCCGCCCGCTGGAACTCCCCGTCGATCAGCATGCGGTTGTGATCGAGGACCATAGGAACGGCGCCGGCGTCGCGATGCCGTCCCCCGCAGGAGGTCCCGACCGCGGCGAGCGCGAGAGCCGCGAGCACGATCCGAATCGGCCGGACGGCCTCGTTGCAGCGCGCGAAAACATCGAAGAACTCGATGACGGTAAACGGCAGACGCATGGGGCATTCTCCTTCCCGAGGCTCGGCGCCGCGCCCCGGCTACGGCCTCTTCGGTCTCATCCCGAAGAGGAACCGCACGGGATTGAATGGCCGCACGAGGAGCTCGTACAGCGCCATGATGGCGGCGAAGGACAGCGCGACGATGACGAGAAATTTCGGCAGCACCGGGATATTCCATCGTATGACGAAATACCCCGCGACGAGAATGATCGTCTGATGAAAGAGGTAGAACGGCAGCACCGCCTCGTTCGCATGGGCGAGCTTGCGCCCCCCGAAATCCAGATAGGCCGCTCCGAGGCTCAGGATGAAGACGACCGAGCCCACGCTCGCGAGACTCCAGATGACCTGAAAGAAAACGAACAGGAGCGAGAAGCGCTCCTGCCCCGGCATCGGATCGTAGCCGAGGAGCAGCACCAGCGTCAGTATGCCCCCGAATATGCCCGCGAGCCAGACGGCGAGCGCGGGCCACCGATGTCTCTTGAAGGCCGCCGTAAAGCGTTCGTCCGCCGGGATCATGTATCCCATCACGAAGTAGATCGCGTACCAGACGAACTCCGCCCAGCCTCGACCCACAGGGAAAAGGGCTCTCAGAACGATGAGCGCCGCGGCGAGCGGAATCGCCGGCGCGAAGGCGCCGCCCCGCCGGCCGAACAATCGGGCCAGACGATCGATCCAGCGCCGGCCGCGCGGAGATTTCAGAAAGATGAGAAGCGGCAGCGTCGCAAGCGAGACGAGAAAGAGAAACTGGAGGAACCAGAGATGGCCGCAGAAGGGAACCGGCACGAGCGTGTTCGGCCACAGCGTGAGCCGAGGCCAGTCGAAGGCGGCGAAATACCGCGCAACCGTCTCCGCGAACGTTCCGGTGTAGCCTCGGTTGCTCGCGATCTCGAAGTAGAACTGCGGCGGCAGCAGCGCGAGCAGACCGACCGTATAGAGCGGCACGAGGAGCCGCTTCGTCCGATCGACGAGAAACGCCCCCGCGCTCCGGGTATGGAGCACGTACCACGCGCCGACGCCCGAGAGCAGGAAGAAGAGCTCCATGAGCCACGGCCACATGAGGCCGCGCACGAGAACGAAGAGCACGAAGCTTTGCTCGGCGTTCTTGAGATGCCAGCCCTCCGTGTCGAAGAAGCGCGTGCAGTGAAAGACGAACACGGCGAGCATCGCGAGGACTCGCAGCCAATCGATATCGCGCCGACGGTCGTTCATCCGCGCTCTTCCGGATAGTGTTTCAGAACCTTCATCGCGAACCTGATCGGCGCCGGGGCGCCGGGACCATTGTCGCTGAAATGATTCTACACTGGAAGGGGGTTCGAGTGCCGCAGTATCTATTATCCGGAGAAACGAAATCCCGATGCGGCGCATTCAGGCATGAAACTATTGATTTGACTGCCGGCGAAATATGAGCGATACTTTTTCCCCTGAAAACGCGAGCAACGAACGAAATGAGCTGCGACTGCGGGGGCTGCGGATTCAATCGCGGAAAGGAGGAGAGAGAACATCCGCTTTCGGACCTGCCGTTTCAAGTCTCATAAGCGGGAACATAGAGAGTATTTTCGGAGACGCGAAAAGCGCCGAAGGCCCGCGGCGCAAATATCCGACGGGCTGATTGGCCGCGCACGAACACCGACAGGAATAACGGAGGAACGCACAATGAAATCGATGAAGTACCTCTCACCTCTTCTCGTCCTCGTCATCGCCCTCGCGCTCGCCTCATGCGGCGCCGGCAAGAAGGAAGCGGCGACCGCCGCGATACAGACGGCCGAGAACGCCTACGCCGCCGTCAAGGCGGAAGCGCTGCAGTACGTCCCCGATCTCGCGAAAGGCGTTGAAGACGCGATCGCGGCCGCCAAGGCGAGCTTCGACAGCGGCGACTTCAAGGCGGTCATCGATGCCGCGAAGGGCCTTCCCGACCAGATATCGGCTCTCGGACCGGCCATCGAGGCCAAGAAGGCCGAGCTCTCCAAGGGCTGGGAGACGATGAGCGCCGGCATGCCCCAGATGCTCGATGCGATAAAGACCAAACTCGACGCCCTCGCCAAGGTCAAGAAGCTCCCCGCCAACCTCGACAAGGCGAAGGTCGACATGGCGAAGACCGGCTACGCCGCGGCGGCGACGATGTGGGAAGAGGCCAAGGCCGCGTTCTCCGGAGGCAACCTCGCCGACGCCATGAACAAGGCCATGACCGTCAAGGATAAGGCCGTCGAGGCGATGACGAACCTCGGCATGGAGGTCCCGGCGCCCCCGGCTCAGGGCTGATCGGGAAAAAGGGCATACCGGGCGCCTCGAACATCGAGGAACGAAAAGGGAAAGCCGGGCGAATCGCCCGGCTTTTTTATCGTTGTCACGGCGCCGCGGCCGGCACCGCGGGCCACCCAGTCGAGGCGACGAGCGCCGGCCGCACGCAGAGATCCGTCGGCGGGCCGAGCGCGACCGGCTCACTATGCATGCTGAAGCACGATCCTGAACGCGCTGCCGCCGTCCGGCGAGCTTTCGAGGACGAAGATCTTCCCTCCGAATTTGGCGAGCTCTTTTCGCGAATAGTAGAGCCCGAAGCCGCCTTTCTCCTTCGTCGTATAGCTCCTATCGAATATCCGTTCCCGGTCAGATTCAGCTATGCCCTGGCCGTTATCCCTCACGTCGATTACGCACTGCGCTCCTTCGCTCGTAACCGAGATCTCGAGCTCGGGACAATCCCGCTGCTTCATCGCCCGGATGGCGTTCGAGACGATCCCGTCGACGATCTTTTCGAACGCGCCGGGAGATATGAAAACCGACGCCTGCTGCGCGTCGGCGACGTGTATCTTCGGGCTGCATCCGATTGCGCCGAGCTCCCCCTCTCGCCCCGACACGATCCTTCCGAGAGAAGAAAGAATGGTTGTGCGGAATATGCTTCGAAGCTCAGCCCGAATGCCCGCGATGCCTTTTTCCAAAGCGTCCAAAGCGCTCACCGCCTCTGCCGCTTCCGCCGTTTCGTCGGACGAAGAGGGCCCTGCCTTTTCACCGAGAATGGCCGTGAGCGCCTTGCCGGCCTTCTCCGCGCGCGGCACCATATCCCTCCAGTGCTCGCGGGGGATCTTCGCTTTGCGCGAGAGAAAGACGATCTGCCGCAGATCCGGAGCGACCGTCTCTTTGAAGGCCCCTATGAGCTCGGCGAGGACTCCCCCTCGCTCCAGGATCGTCTTCCGCATCTCCTCCCAGTTGATGAGAAGAAACCGGAGCCGGTCGATAATCCGCATGGAAGCGCCGCCGTGGCCAAACGCCGTCATGGCCATGAGCAGATCGTATCGGGCCTCATCGAGGTAGGCCATCGCGATCCGCCGCCATTTCAGCCAGCGGCGGAGCGCAATCCCTGAAAAGCCTGCCCCCGCGCCGAATCCGATGCAGCCGAACACCAGCGCCGCTATCTGCCCGACGGTGAATCTGGATGGCAGTCTCTCGAGCGCGAAGAACGTAACCATATTATTGCTCTGCGCGGCGATATATCTCGATTGCTCCTCGGCGGCCACCTCGAGCAGGTACGGCCACAGCAGCTCTTCTTCTGCGATGAGATTGCCGTTCCCATCCCGAACGAGAACGCCGTTCGCTCCGCAGAGGACGATTTCCTTGTATCCGTCGCCGTCGAGATCGACCACGGCCGTGATGCCGCGCGCGGGTTGCAGATGCAATCGATCCTGCTTCTTCGCTCTCTCGGAGAGGTCGTTGTTCAATATGTAGAACCGCCCGTCCGTCCCTATCGCAAGAACCTCCTGTATGCCGTCGCCGTCCAGATCGGCGGCCTTGACGTCCGCAATCCCCGTGCCCAGAGATCGCGAGCGATACAGCGATCCGTCGTTCGGATCCAATATAGCGACGCTCCAAGTAGGTTCTGCGATCTCCGAGGGCCCGTAATATATTCCGACGAGAATCTTCTGATGGCCGTCGGCCGCGCATCTCATCGTGTCTATCACGCCCCAGCCGAGCGGCCCCGTGACGGGGATGCCCCAGACCGGCTTGCCGTTTGGTTGAAAGCAGAGGACGTACGAGAGGGAATCGCTCGTTCCGTTCCAGCTCGCTCCGTTGTAGCACGCGAAGGTGGAGAGCGCGATCAAGGGGCCGCTGTTCGATTCGACCGGCAGACAGATCTTCGTTTGAGGCCCGAGATCGTGGGCCCAGAGCGAATCGCCCGTATCCCCGTCGCACACCCGGAGGGATCGCGGCACGGGCTCATGATGGTAGGGGTCGATGCCGAAATAGACCGCCGGCCTCCCATCGCCGTCGGCGTCGAAGCATCCCATGAAGTTGAGCGTTCCTTCGCATTCATCCGTCCTCCGCTCTCGCTCGGGGAGAAAAGGCCCGAACGCGTAGAGCGGGGAACCTCTGTCCCGCGCGGTCAAACCGTAGCAGGCGAGCGACTGCCCCTTCTCGACTTTCGAGAATACAAAGAGCTCCGGGAGCCCGTCTCCGGTCGCGTCGCAAAACCCGATCGCAATTCCCGCTTCGCGGTATTTCCACTCGTCGAAGGGTATCCATTCATTGCCGTGCAGCCGCAAGCCGGTGAGGGCGACTCCTCTATCCAGGAAGAACTCATCCCGACCGTCGCCATCCATATCGGCCACAAAGCCGCGATAGCCCTCGACAAGGGGTTTTGATGTC
This sequence comes from bacterium, assembly GCA_020060525.1. Lineage (GTDB taxonomy): Bacteria > Krumholzibacteriota > Krumholzibacteriia > Krumholzibacteriales > Krumholzibacteriaceae > SSS58A. The sequence continues at coordinate 8,537 of JAGUZZ010000034.1, forward strand.
ACCGCCCTCAGAGAGTACTTGAGCGGCTCCTTGGCGAATGAGGCCGCGGAGATCGAGAGGCAGAGCAGCCCTGCAACGAGGAGCGAAATCGCCGGACGCTTCATTTCCACCTTTTGCGGCATAATGGCTGGGATTAAGAAACCCTCTTGTTTTATTGTAGTTGTAGGAATCGATTTAGTCAAGGAGGCTTCGATCAGCTGCCTCGACCGGCGCGCCGCTAAAACTCCCTGCCCAACCGGCAGGCCGTCTCGAGGTTTCGCCGACGCAGGTCCTCCCTGTTCCAGACCTGCCCGCCGAGGATCTCCATCCTCGCCTCTTTGACGCCCACCCCGAGCAGCCTGTCGTTCACGAAGATCCTTCTCATGCTCTCCGCGATGCCGATTTCCTCGAGATAGGCGGCGTCGTGGCCCGCCACGCAGATCGCGAGAGCCTTCTCGATGCGAATGCTCGAAGCGGCGTGCTCCCCCTCGGGGCCGTAGCGATACGCGTAGCCGTAGGACCACACCCGGTCGAACCACCCCTTGAGCATCGCCGGGCAATCGCTCCACCAGAGGGGATAGACGAAGGCGAGCGCGTCCGCCCGGGCGATCTTTCCCTGCTCCTTGAGAACGTCCGCCGGGGGCGGCACGTTCTCATCGAGCGCCGTTTCTCGCTCGTACTGCCCGATATCCATCTGCGGCTTGAAATCCATGGCGTAGAGATCGCCGATCTCGTACGTGTGGCCCGCGTCGGCGAGGCCGCGCGCGAAGGCCTTGAGCACCTTGCGCGTGAACGATTTCTCGCTCGGGTGGGCGTAGACGATATAGACGTGCAAAATGCTCAGCCTCTCCTTAGGACCCGTCTAATGACGCTTATCTTCTGTTGCCGCTTCGTTTGGCGTTCCGGTCGGGTTCGCATTCATCGCCATGGCCCTCCCGGCGGCCAGGTCGCAGGAGGAGGTTCCCGTTTCGCGGCGGCCGCGAGAACGGGCATGAGGAATCGCTGCAGGGCATCCGCCAGCTCGCCCGCGTCAGGCGGTGCAACGAGGCGCCCCCGGCGGAGAAACGCGCTCCACTGGATTTGCCGCTCCCGCGCGGACATGAATTCTCGCGTCAGCGCCAGCGGCTCTCCCTCGGGAATAGGAGTTCCGCGGCGCAGGAAGGTGGCGCGCACCGCCTTCGAGAGCGTCGCGCCTTCGAACGCGAAGTTCAACGCAAGCACGTGCACATCGTAGAAGTCTTTCATCCTGCTGTTGGCAAAGCCGAGCGAGACAATCGCTTCGAGCTTCTCGGCCACAACCGCTTCACGCGGATAAACGAGAACATGCGGCCGCGGGTGATCAAGGAGCGTCGGGTAGCTCTCGCGCGTCGGGGCGATGGTGATCGCGTCGCCGAAACCGACATCCACCTGCACGGGGATACGCGCATCGGCCAGCCGAGCCTCGAGACGCACCCGCACGCCCTGATATTCGTCTCCGGCCCGGATTTCTTCTCCGATTATGGACGCAGCGTCGAACACGATCCCGTCGCAACCATCGATTCCGCAGAGCACCCGAACGACGGCTTCGACATCCGCCACCGAGTTCGAGCCGCGGCCGTGCAGGTCGAGATCCCATGTGGCGCGATTGAGCCCCTCGGGCCACAGCTTGAAGAGCATGGCGCCCTTCAGCACGAACCGGTCCGCGTATTCCGAGGCGCCGAGCCGATAAAGCAGCCGCTCGATGGCGAAATCCGAGAGCATGAGTTGGAACTCGACATGGCGCGACCGCGAGAGATTCAGCAGGCGGACTCGGACAGAGGCTGCCATATCCGCAGGCGGCCGCGCGCGCGTCATAGCCCCGCCTCCAGATACGGCCGGATCACACGCATCACGCGGTCAACCTCTGCGTACTTCCAGACGGCCTCCAGTCGTTTCGGATGCACTCTTCGGTATTCGCGGAGGGCCTCCACCGCGACGTCGATGCCGATCTTGTTTCGGAATTTGAAACAGTCGGCAACAGTCTTTGCGGCGCCGAAGACCCGCACGATCACGCCCGAAATCTCGTGTTCCTCCACCCCTTCCGTCAGGGGCGCGCCAGAGAGATAGAACAGCCGCAGGGGCGGATGCGAGACCCGCGGCCGCCAAGCCTTGCGGTTGACTGCCATCCAGACCTCGAACGGATTCTGCGTGGTGAGACCGTGAAAGCGCAGCGCCGACAGCAGACAGATGACGCCCGCCGGCACGCGACGCGCGGCCTCGGCGAAATGGTGCCGTTCCGTCAGAGGGCTCCCGGACAGACGGTAGAGACCGCGGCCAACTCGCTCGATCAGTCCTCGCTCGAGAAGTCTCCGGAGCTGCGTCCGAGATACTCCGAGCCGCTCGAGCTCCCGGGAGCGGACGATCCCCTCCCGTTTCATAAGCCTCAGCGCTCTCTGCGGGATGGGCTTTTTGCTTGTCACAATTCCTCGGCCTCCATGATTAGATGCCGAGGCATTGTTACAAATGGCAGGGGCGGGGTCAAGAGGCATTCAGGGCAAAAAACCGTCGGTTCCAGCCATAGAATTCACTGCGGCCATGCATTCGCCCCTAGTCATCCGGCCCCCGGTGCCCCGTCGCCTCCTCGTCCACCCAATCCTCTTCCTCCCAGCTCATGCCGCGGCGCCCCGGCACCTTGCGCGTCGCCCCCGCCCGATACGACGGACACGACAAGGGGCCGTAGCAGAAGGTCTCGAACCGGTACTGCTTGATATCGGGCTTCCAGTGATCGACGACGATATCGACCGGCATGCGGCAGCCCCACAGGCAAACG
>JAGUZZ010000233.1:0-3078 GCA_020060525.1 bacterium
ATGCGCGACAAGTCCCCCGTCACCCTCACGATGAAGCACGACAACAAGTTCCTCGAGGTCCACGCCCTCCCCGTCTACAACAAGGACCACGAGGTCGACGGGATCATGGAGTTCTACCGCGACGTCACGCTCGAGAAAACGTACGAGCAGCAGCTCCAGCAGGCCGACAAGCTCGCCTCGCTCGGACAGCTCGTGAGCGGCATCGGCCACGAGATCAACAACCCGAACCAGTTCATCCGCGGCAACGTCAAGATCCTCAAGCAGGCGCTCGAGGACATGCTCCCCATCATCGACGAGTATCAGGCGGCGCACCCCGATCTCAAGGTCGCGAAGCTCAACTACGATTTCTTCCGCAAGCACATCATGACGCTCATCGACGACATGGACCGCGGGTCGACGCGGATCAAAGGGATCGTCGAGGGGCTGCGCACCTTCGCGCGCAAGGACGAGGGGCTCCTCGTCGACACGATCGAGATGAACACGCTCATCGAGGCCGGCGCGCGCCTCGTCCAGAACGAGGTGCACAAGCACGCCGACATCGCGCTCGAGCTCGCCGAAGGCCTCCCCGCGTTCACCGGCAACGCCCAGAAGATCGAGCAGGTGCTCGTGAACCTTCTCGTGAACGCCGGGCAAGCGATGCGCGACGACGTCCGCGGCCTCGTCACCGTGCGGACGCGGGCCGAGGACGGCGACGTCGTGTTCGAGGTCGAGGACAACGGCGTCGGCATTAACGAGAAGACGGTCAAGCAGATATTCGACCCGTTCTTCACGACGAAACGAGCGAAGGGAGGCACGGGGCTCGGCCTCGCGATCGTCTACCGCATCGTCGAGGAGCACGGGGGAACGATAACGGTAAAAAGCAAGCAGGGCGCCGGCACGACCTTCGTCGTGAGATTCCCCGCGAAGGGGGCGGCGCGGCAAGGAGCTCCGACGCCGCCGAAACCGGCGGCGCAGCCCGACGCGGGATCGCAGCCGCCGGCGAAAGGATCGTCATGAGAAAGGTCCTCATCGTCGACGACGACGTCGCCGTGACGAATTACTTCATGGTGTTTCTCATGCAAACGGCCCTCTTCGAGCCGACCGTCGTCAACGACTCGCGCGAGGTCGAGACCGTCCTCGCGCGCGAGACGTTCGACGCCGTCATGCTCGACATGGACATGCCGAACGTGAGCGGCATGGACATCCTGCGCTCGATGCGGACGAAAGGCGATACGACGCCCGTCGTCGTCCTCACCGGCGTGAGCGACGTCGACCTCGCGGTGCGCGCGATGAAGCTCGGCGCCTTCGACTATCTCACGAAACCGGTCGACGACCAGAACCTGCTCGAAGTGCTCGAAAACGCCATCGAAACCCGCGCGCTCCACGAGACGATCGATCATCTCCCGGCCGATCTGACGCGGCAGGACCTCGCTCACGAGGCCGCCTTCACCCATCTGCCGACGCGGGAGGACGGCATGATCCGGCTCTTCCATCAGGCCGAGAAGCTCGCGGCCTCCGACGTGAGCATCTTCATCTGGGGGGAGAGCGGGAGCGGCAAGGAGATGCTCGCCCGTGCGATTCACGCGGCGAGCCCTCGGCGCGACGGGCCCTTCGTGGTCGTCGAGGCCGACAGCCGCGATCCGGACGAGTTCCCCGCCTTCTTCTTCGGGCAGGCGCGGGACTGGAGCGGCGCCCGGGAGGAGTCTCCGGGGCTCCTCGAGCGCGCGGACAACGGCACCCTCTTTCTCAACCACATCGACGCTCTGACGCTCCCCGTGCAGGTCCGGCTGAAGCGCCTGCTTCAGAACGGCGAGTACTACCGCGAGAGCTCGACCGCCATCCGCAAGGCGAACGTCAGGACGATCGTTTCGAGCATGCACGATCTCACGCGTCCCGAATACGCGGGGCGTTTTTCGCGGGACCTCCTCTACCACCTCATGATCAACTCGATCCGCATCCCGCCGCTGCGGGAGCGGCGCCGCGACATTCCGCTGCTGGCGGAGCTCTTTCTCAAGGAAGAATCGGAACGGGCCGGCAAGACGATACAGGGGTTCTCGCCGGAGTGCATGGAGCTCCTCGAAAGGTACAGCTACCCCGACAACGTGCAGGAGCTCGTCACGATCGTCGCGGGAGCGGTCGCGAACGCCGACGGAGACGCGATCACGGCGGATTCGCTCCCCGCCTACATCCGGGACCGGATCGAGCGGGGCGGCGCGGCGGCCTTCACGCCGAGGCGGCTCGACGAGGTCGTCCGGGAACACGTGCGCGACACGCTCGCCCACTTCGGCCGGCAGCGCGAGGAGGCGGCGAAAGTGCTCGGGATCACCCCAGCGGAGATGGACCGGATTATAGCCGAGGACCTTGCGGAGGAGTGAGCATGATGCGCGCGTCGGCGGCGGCCGCGCGGCGCGACGAGCAGATCACCGGATTGAGATCGATCGATTCGACCTCCCCGCCGATCGCCATCACGAGATCCGAAAAACCGAGCACGAGCTTCTCGATCGCCTCGCGGCTCGCCGGCTCCTTGCCGCGGAACCCCTCGAGGAGAGCACGCCCCCTGAGGCACCGGAGCATGGACTCGACGTCGCGCGGGGAAACGGGCGCCATGCGGATCGCCGTGTCCCGGTAGATCTCGACTCCGACGCCGCCGATGCCGAGGAGGATCACGGGGCCGAACTGCGCGTCGTTCTTGGCGCCGACGATGAGCTCGACGCCCGAGAGCGTCTCGTCGACGACGACCCCCTGAAACGCGTCGATCCGGGAGAGACGCTCGAACGCCGCTCTGAGATCCCGCTCGTTCCCGACGCCCGTTACGACGCCGCCGACCTCGGTCTTGTGAACGACGCGCGGCGAGACGACCTTCACGACGACGGGGTACCCGATCTCGGCCGCGGCCGCCGCGGCCTGATCGGCGTTGCCGGCCCACGCGAAGCGCGGCACGTCCACGCCCGCGAGCGCGAGAATGCGCTTCGCGTCGGGCTCGAGCACCCAGCCGGTCTCGCGCGAATCTTCGACGATCTCGAGAATTGTCGCGGTATCCACGTCGTTTCCCCCGTTCGCCTCCGCGCGCGGCGCCGGCGCGCGGCGGCGGTTCAGCAC
>JAGUZZ010000183.1:0-2718 GCA_020060525.1 bacterium
CACGACCGTCCAGGACGTCCTCTGCCGGTGGAAACGTCTCACGGGACACAACGTCCTGTGGCTCGCGGGGATGGATCACGCGGGGATCGCCACGCAGAAGGTCGTCGAGCGCTCGCTCATCGAGAAAGGGATGACCAAGGACGGGCTCGGCCGCGAGAAGTTCCTCGAGGAATGCTGGAAGTGGAAGGAGAAATACCACGACCACATCGTCCGCCAGCTCGACCGGCTCGGCGCCTCGCTCGACTGGTCCCGCGAAACCTTCACGCTCGATCCCGGCGTGTCGCGGGCGGTGCGCGAGGTCTTCGTCCGGCTCTACGAGCGCGGGCTCGTCTATCGCGACCGCTACATCGTCAACTGGTGCCCCGCCTGCTTGACCGCCCTGAGCGACGAAGAGGTCGAGATGCGGGAGACGCGCGGCAAGCTCTACTACGTCGCCTATCCGTTCGAGGACGGGAGCGGCGAGGTCGTCGTCGGCACCACGCGCCCCGAGACGATGCTCGGCGACGTCGCCGTCGCCATGAGCCCCGCCGATCCGCGCGCCGCCTCCCTCGCGGGGAAGCGCCTCGTCCTGCCGCTCGCCGGCCGCACGATTCCGATCGTGCTCGACGAGGCGGTCGATCCGGAGTTCGGCACGGGCTGCCTCAAGGTCACGCCGGCGCACGACGCGACCGATTTCGCGATCGGGCTTCGCCACAAGCTCGATCCCGTCGTCGTCATCGATCGCGAGGGGAGGATGAACGAGCTCGCGGGGCGCTTCGCCGGCCTCGACAGGAAGAAGGCTCGCGCCGAGGTTCTCGCGGCGCTCGAGGCCGAAGGGCTCCTCCGCAAGGTCGAGGAGTACGGCCATTCGATCGGCCATCACGACCGCTGCGGCACGGCGATCGAGCCGTACATATCCCGGCAATGGTTCCTCCGGATGAAGCCGCTCGCGGAGCCGGCGATCGACGCCGTTCGCCGCGACGACGTCGTCTTCACCCCCGAGCGCTGGCGCAACATCTATCTTTCCTGGATGGAGGGGATCAGGGACTGGTGCATCTCGCGCCAGCTCTGGTGGGGCCACCGGATCCCCGTCTGGTACTGCGCCGATTGCGACGAGACGATCGCCGCGGTCGAGACGCCCGCGCGATGCCCGAAGTGCGGCGCCTCGAAGCTCGCTCAGGACGAGGACGTTCTCGACACCTGGTTCTCCTCGTGGCTGTGGACCTTCTCGCCGATGGGCTGGCCTGAGCGGACGAAGGATCTCGAGACGTTCCATCCGACCGACGTGCTCGTCACCGGCGGCGACATCATCTTCTTCTGGGTCGCCCGCATGATCATGGCCTCCCTCGAGTTCATGAAGGAGAAGCCCTTCTCGACGGTCTACATCACCGGCATCGTGCGCGACGCGAAGGGACGCAAGATGTCGAAATCCCTCGGGAACTCCCCCGATCCGATCGACATCATGGACCGCTGCGGCGCGGACGCGTTCCGCTTCAGCCTCATGATGCTCTCGCCGCCGGGGCAGGACATGCTCTTCGAGGAGTCGAAGGTGGACGTCGGGAGGCACTTCGCCAACAAGGTCTGGAACGCGGCTCGTCTCGTTCTCGGTCAGGAGATAGATCTCGACGCGGCGGAGACGCCTCCGCCCGGGTCCGCGGGGGCCGCGCCGGCCTCCGGATCGGTCCCGGCGCCGGCACCGGCGGCGGGAGGCTCGATCGAAGGGGAGGCGGCCGCGTATTACGCCTCGCTCTTCGGACGCGCGCCCGGCGGCGGTCTCCAGCTCGGCTGGGAGGAGCGGTGGATCCTCGGAAGGCTCGAGCGCGCCGCGAGGGAATTCGAGGACGCGATAGACGCATATCGGTTTGACGAGGCGGCCAGATCGGTATACGATTTCTTCTGGCACGAGTACTGCGATTGGTATCTCGAGCTCTCGAAGGCGGCCTTCCGGGAAGGGGGGGCGCGGGCGCGGGGGGCGGCCGTCGCGGCGAGGTGCGTGCTCGGCGCGGCGCTTTCGCTCCTCGAGCCGATGATGCCCTTCATCACGGAGGAGATCTGGAGCCTGCTCGCGCCGGGCCGGGGCATGCTCGCGGCGTTCCGGTTCCCCGGGGTGCCGGAGCGGTTCGCCGACGCCGGCCTCGCCGAGGAGGTCCAGTCGTTCAAGGAGATCGTGGCGACGATCCGCAATCTGCGCCAGAGCTTCAACATCCCGCCCGGCACCGCCGTTCCGGCGGTCATTTCGTGCGAGCGCGGCCGCGGATTCGACCGGCGTCTCGAGCGGTTCCGCGAGCCGATCCGCCTCCTCGCGAAAACCGCGGAGCTCGAAATCGGCGAGGGTCTCGCGAAGCCGCCGGGGAGCGCCGCGGCGGGGCTCGCCGGAATCGACGTCTACGTGCCGCTCGCCGGCCTCGTCGATATCGAGGTCGAGAAGGCGCGCATCTCGAGGGAGCTCGAGAAGATATCCCGCGAACGCGACAAGGTCGCCGCGCGTCTCGGCGACGCGCGCTTCGTCGAGAAGGCCCCTCCCGCCGTCGTCGCCGAGGAGCGGAGGCGGTTCGACGACATGAGCGACCGGCGGGCGCGGATCGCTCGGATTCTGGAGGATCTCGGGTGAACGACGAGCACCGGCAGAAGCGGATCGAGTTCAGCGACATGGGTCCGGAAAAGCTCGCGGACGAGATTGCGGCCGAGCTCGAGCGCGGCCCCGCGGACGGCGGCGGGGGCGAGGCGCGGCCTCGCGAG